>JALWKH010000288.1 GCA_026996635.1 Bacteroidales bacterium
ACCCAGTAAACACCTATTGCAAACTTTTCAAAATATTCTTATCTATCTACTCCTGAAAGTGCCTTTTTATATAAAATTTATAAAGCATTAGAGAATTCAACCAGGAAATTGCTGTGTCTAAAAATCAAAAGTTTTACGAAAATATTATCAAACTATTGAATACCCTTTCCTGTTAAAGAGTGAAAAACTATTAGCATATTATAAAAATAAAATATACCGAATGCAACTCTCATATTTAGTTGCATTGTAGAATTTAATTTTCTTTACTAAAAAATATCATTCCCGTATTCGTCAAAGAAGTGGTATTCAAGCATATGGTAAGATTTATTCGGAACAACCTTGATTCTGACTTTATATTTTTTTTGCAACTTCCTCCTCAACGAAAAAAATCCTTTAGTAAGATATGCTGCAATAAACGGATGGGTTTCAAGCACTATCTTTTTATACATATTATATTTTTCGCTTATATACGCCAGATTTTTTTCCATCTCATCAATTACATAAACCGTCTTTGTAACCTTACCCGACCCTTTGCATACCGGACAAACTTCGGCTACTTCAAAAGCTGTGGCAGGACGGCGTCTCTGCCTTGTTATTTCCATCAAGTTAAACTTGGAAAGCGGCAAAATTGAAGTCTTGGTTTTATCTTTTGCAAGCAACTCCTTCATTTTGTTGTAAACCTTATCCTTATTTTCTTGCAAATACATATCAATAAAATCCACAACAATTATCCCTCCTATATCTCTAAGTCTAAGTTGTTTAGCCACTTCCTCCGCCGCCAATAAGTTCACTTCCAAAGCATTGGTTTCTTGGTTTTGATTAGAAATATTCCTGTTGCCGCTGTTTACATCAATGGAAGTTAATGCCTCTGTCTGTTCAATTATCAGATACGCACCGGTCTTAAGGTTTACAACTCTTCCGAACGAATTACTTATTTGCTTTTCTATTCCGTATTTTTCAAGCATATTTTCTTTGCCTGAGTAATATTTAAGAATACTTAATTTCTCGGGAATAAATTTTTCAATATGGTCTTTTACATCATTATAAAGCGTAGCATCATCAACAAAAATAGATGTAAAACTGTCATTCAGCACATCACGGATAATAGTTGAAACTTTATTAGCTTCGCCAAGTACTTTAACGGGGAATTTTGTTTTTGAATTTACTTTTACAAAAGCATTTTCCCACTTTTGCACCAAATCCCTCAACTCTTTATCAAAATCCGAAGTACTTTTATTTTCTGCATTTGTACGTACAATTACTCCATAATTTTTTTCAATGATTGCAGACATTATACTTTTGAGCCTCTGCTTTTCTTCTACACTTTTAATTTTCTGCGATACGGATATTTTATCGGAAAAAGGCAATAAAACCAAATGACGCCCGGGAATAGTAATTTCTGTCGTAATTCTTGGACCTTTTGTTGAAATAGGTTCTTTGGTTATTTGAACTATTATTTTTTGTCCGGGTGACAACACATCTTTAATGTTGCCGTCTTTAGACAGCATTTTTTCTTGCTTAATATCTTTGAGATGAACAGGTGTTCTGGAACTTAAAACTACATTAAGGTATTTTTTAAAAGTGGGGAAATTTGGACCTAAATCGGTATAATGTAAAAACGCATCTTTTTTGTATCCCAAATCTACAAAAGCCGCATTGAGTGAAGGTAATATTTTCTTAACTTTTGCAACATAAATATCTCCTACATTAAATTTCTTATCTCCGTTTTCTCTAGTTATTTCAACCAATTTACCGTTCTCGGTAAGAGCTATCAAAATTTCGTTTTTTTCTTTATCTTGATGGAGATATAATACTTTACTCATAAAATTAAATAAATTAAAAAGTGGTAACTAAACTTGTTACTGAGTTTTGAGACGGAGAGGTAAGAACAAAAATAAAAATTGGGCTAGACTATTAAAAGCCAGGCCCAATCTAAAGCAACTCAAAGAATAACAAACATTTATCGATTTCGTTTTTTATGTCTGTTTTTCCTTAATCTTTTTTTCCTTTTGTGAGTTGCTATTTTGTGTCGTTTTCTTTTTCTTCCGCAAGGCATAATTATAAATTTTTAAAAGTTTAACAAAAGGATTATTCAACAGGTTGTTTTACATTTTCGGCAACAGCCTTAATAAATGACTTGGAAGGCTTAAATGCCGGCGCATAATGTTCCGGAATAACAATAGACGTATTTTTGGAAATGTTTCTGGCTACTTTTTTAGCTTTCTTTTTCACCTTAAATGTTCCGAAACCTCTCAGATAGATATTTTCTCCTTGGGTCATAGTATCTTTCAAATCATTGATAAAAGCTTCTACTATCACCCTTACCGTTGTTCTGTCAATCCCGGTTTCTTTCGCGATCCTGTTAATGATTTCTGCTTTAGTCATTTTTATAAAATTTTTAACATTTGTTCCACCTTAAATTTTTGGTGACTGCAAAGTTAATACTTTTTTTTAACTCAGTAACTTTTATTGATTTTTTTATTATTCATCATCAACATTTTCACCATCTTCCTGGTCTTCACTTTCGTCACCTTTATCTTCAAATTGCCTCAAGAACTTTTTCACAACTTTCGGTGTAGTCGGATAATATGAATACGGTTTTTCACCTTTGCCAACCTTTAAACGTCTGTCTTCCGGTTTCATTGTACTTATCGCCGTATTAAACTCGTCCACTGACGAAACCGTTCTCATTACACCTCTGGCATATTCAAAGTAATACCACCAACCGTCTCCTAGCTTGAAATACATTGTAAGTACATCCCCACTTCGTTTCTTTGTTAGAACGACCATACCATCCACTAACTTATTAATTTGTTCCGTACCCACATTACCTATCCCAATGGGTCCGTCGGAAACAAAAGAATGCAGTTTCGAATCCCATTTCATACTCAGCTGGCTCAAAAAGATTGTTGTTCTCATTTCTTCCGGAACTTTTTTCATCTCACCTTTTATAGACATTTCCGAAATCAATTCTTCTGCCTTGTCTTTCCCTACTATCTCCGCTAATCCTTTAGTGTAGGTTTCGCTGCTAACATCTACAGGTTCCAAATCTGTTGCATTTTTCAAATCTCTTACAAAAATTTTCAATGCATCATTATTAAAGAAAAAGTCAACCCCCATAAGTAAATCCAAACTGTAAGCGGTATCTTTCAAATTACCGTTTATATTACCTACTGTCAACAACTTTACCTGTCCTAATTTTGCCCCCATTTCCAACTTACCTTCTCCGTACGCATTACATATAGTTTTATGGAGGCTCATAA
>JALWKH010000289.1 GCA_026996635.1 Bacteroidales bacterium
TTTATATTTGCAGCGTGTAAAGTTGAGGTTTGCCAAGCGGTAATAGCTCAGTTGGTAGAGCATCAGCTTCCCAAGCTGAGGGTCGCGGGTTCGAGTCCCGTTTACCGCTCTTTTTTTATTTTATACATTTTGTTTAGAAACAATCTTACTTCCTGCACTTTTAAGTGAAATATAAACAATAGGCAAGGCAATATTCAAAATCCAAACAATACTCACGGTTGAAATTCCTATTCCCGCATCAATACCGACCAAAGGAAACGCAAATGAAGCCACACTCCCCCTTATTCCTATCTCCACCCAGAAAAATGATGGAATAAACATAACGACAAAATACATTAAAGACATTGCAATAAAAATATCATAAAACCTGCCTGTCCAACCAAAAGCCATTGCCACAAAATATGCTTGCAATGCAAAAATCACAAACCTAACCAGAGACAACAAAAAAACAAACAATAATCCTCTTACCCCTTGGCTTTTTACGGCAATAATTACATCGGAAACCGCTTCAGGCTTAAAGTAAAAAAACAATACTGCAAGTAAAATCAAGCTACCCGCAATGGAAACAATAAACCACCACGGCAAGTCAAACGAAAAACCCGTAAGCATAATTGCAACAACTCCCGCCAAAAAAGTTACGGAAGACTGAACAAAAGAAGAATAAACTGAAGCAACAAAAATCCGCTTTCTTTCATTTCCGCTATCACCAATCAATGTGCGTCCGAAATACTCACCAACCCTATTTGGCGTAGCAACACCCGCCGCCAAACCAGTAAGCACCGAATTTATAGCTTCTTGAAAACTTATTTTTCCCACAACAGGCAACAAAATATAACGCCATTTTGCAGCCTCCACCGACCAATTGACAGCAACCAACAATAACGGTACAATCAATATCCACAAATTTGTCAAATGTATTTGCGAAAAATCAAGTTCTGACAACTTGTAAATCAAAAAGACATAAGCCGCCGTAAAGATTATAATTTTCCAATATTTGGGAGGGACTTTCACCTGTCGAAATAGTTTGAAAGCAACTCAAAAACAAGTGGATACATATTACTTTTCACCTCTTTTACAAATTCTTTGTCAGCCCACCTTACTTCTTCAATTCCTTCTTCTGTCTGCGGCACAAAATTCGTATCGTCGGAGTTCATCAAAAACCAATAAGTTTCTTTCAATGCCCAGAAGCCGTATGTATCATAAATATGGTAAGTCGTATCAAACAGTTTATCAGCCACAATATTATCAATCCCACACTCTTCCGAAACTTCCCTTACCGCTGCATCTGCCGTCTGCTCTCCGGGTTCCACTTTACCTTTTGGCAAATCCCAGACTCCATTTCGTTTGATTAGCAGGACTTCACCTTTAGAATTCCCGACAATCCCGCCTGCTGCCTTTATTACCTTAAATTTTGACCAAAAATCTTCTTTACACTTCTCAAAATGGCACCTCAAACAAACCGTTTCTTCATTTGTCCTGACACCATCTAAAAATTTATATAACCTGCTTTCAATCTCCGCAAAATCAAAAACATAGGTACACCCCTTATCACCACTTGCATCATAGTTAAGCAGGATAACATTCCTATTGAAAAAAATTTTATACATTTGTTCTTATGAAAAATATTGCAACAAAGTTAGCAAATTATTTATTAGAGATAAAAGCGGTAAAACTCAGCCCGGAGAATCCGTTTACTTGGGCATCAGGCTTAAAATCACCGATTTATTGCGACAACAGGCAAATACTTTCTTATCCTGAAATCCGCAATTTTGTAAAAGAAAGTTTTGCAACAGTGATTAAAGAAAATTTTCCGGATGCTGAATACATTGCCGGAGTCGCTACAGGTGCAATCGCAGTTGGAGTGCTTACTGCCGATTTACTCGGATTGCCGTTTGTGTATGTGAGACCAAAAGCAAAAGATCACGGGCTGAAAAACCAAATAGAAGGCAAAATCGAAGCGGGTAAAAAAGTTGTGGTAGTGGAAGATTTGGTTTCTACAGGGAAAAGTAGCCTTGAAGCGGTAAAAGCACTGAAAGAAGCGGAAGCGGAAGTTTTGGGTATGGTTTCAATTTTCACTTACGGACTGGAAGTTGCAAAACGAAACTTTGAAGAAGCAGGCTGCAAACTAATTCCGCTAACTAATTATAACATTCTCCTTGACGAAGCAATTAAAAACGGATATATAAACAATACAGATCTGGAAAGTTTACAAACTTGGAGAAAAGACCCTGAAAACTGGTATGAATTAACATTAAAGAAATAAGTATGGCATCATTAAACATTGAGACAAAAACAGGAACGGTAAAAAAGGACATTACGGAAGTATATGATTTTCTGACAAATATGAACAACTTCAAAGGACTTGTTCAAGACCAACACATAAAAAACTGGCAATCTACCGAACAATATTGCACTTTTGATGTGGAAGGTGCGGGAAATGTCGGATTCATCATTCACGAAAAAGTACCCGGACAAAAAATTGCTTACAAAAATTACGGCAATGTTCCTTTTGATTATTTAATGATAGTACACCTGTCGCCAAAGGGAGAAAACGAAACGGAAGTAAAATTGCAATTTGAAGCGGATGTAAATCCCGTTATAAAAATGATGATTAAGAATCCTTTGGCAAACTTATTGAATACAATTATCGAAAAACTTGACACAATAAATTTTTAGGACTATGAAAGCAATGTTAATTACACTTGTAGTGTTTATTTCGGCGGTAAATATGAAATCTTGCAACAAAAACAAAGAAAAATCAGCCAAAACTGACATTAAACCCATTTTGATAGATGAAAATATGGCTATTGCACCCAAGTATGACAATACAATTAAATTTACAGCAAGGGTAAAAGGAGACATACTTACGGCAACTATTGAATACTACGGTTGCGAAAACGACGAATTTGATTTGGTTTTTAACAAAATGTGGTTAAAAAGCCTTCCACCCAAAGCAAACCTTTTCTTGAAAAAGACAGAAGGCACTTGTGACAAAAAAGGAAATTACACAAAAACTTATAAGTTTGACCTTAAAAACTTGCGAAATTCAAGTTCAAAAGAAGTTATGGTTAAAATTATGAATTATACCGAGTATTTCAAATATGAATACAAACAATGAAACTTAAAATAACCTTTTTTGCAGGAGTTTTTGCCTTTTTATCGACTCAAATTTTTTCGCAGAACAAACCGGATTTTGTAGTAAAATTGGAAAACAAAGCCGCCAAGCACTACAATATGGG
>JALWKH010000290.1 GCA_026996635.1 Bacteroidales bacterium
CCTTCTAATGCCACCATACTTTACGGACATGTGGAAACTTACAAGCACCGGATTGACCATATGAGGCAGATCAGGGAGTTGCAAGATGAAACACACGGATTTAATGCTTACATTCCGCTAAAGTTCAAAAAAGAGAACAATAAATTGTCATACATCGGCGAAGTCAGCATTGTGGAAGATATGAGAAATTTTGCCGTTTCCCGCATTTATCTGGACAACATTAAGCATATAAAAGCATATTGGCCGATGCTGGGCAAGGAAGAAACGATGATCGCTTTGTTTGCAGGAGCTGACGATATAGACGGCACAATTGACGATACAACAAAGATTTATTCGATGGCAGGTTCGGAAGAAACCAAGCCTGTAATGACAGAGACCGAAATGGTGAAAATGGTGAAAAAAGCCGGTTATGTGCCGGTAGAAAGGGATTCGGTTTATAATGTGATAAAAGTTTATTGATTATGATTTCGGTTTGTATTCCCGTATATAATTTTGATGTGGAAGTCCTGCTTAAGGTCTTGTCGAAGCAGGCAAAAGAGATTGGTGCGGAAATTATTGTAATAGATGATCATTCCACTGTTTTTGAAGAAAAGAACAGGGAAGTAGCCGAATCTCTCGATAATGTAAGGTATATCCGCCTTGATGAAAATATCGGAAGATCAAAGATCCGCAATTTGTTTTTGAAATATGCAAAGTTTGATTACTTGCTGTTCTTGGATTGTGATTCAATAGTGAGCTCTCCGCAATTTTTGAAAAAATATGCCGAAATAATTGAAAAAGAGCACCCGGAAGTAGTGTGTGGAGGGAGAATTTACGGAGACAAGCCAAAGTCGAGAAAAAAAATGTTGAGATGGAAATACGGAACAAGTCGTGAAACAAAGCCTGCACATATCCGTGAACTTACTCCGAATGCATCTTTTATGACCAATAATTTTCTTATCCGCAGGGATGTGTTGGAGAAAATAAAATTCAACGAAGACCTGACCAAATACGGACACGAAGACACACTTTTCGGGTTTGATTTAAAGCGTTACGGAATAAAGATTTACCATATAGGAAACCCCGTAGCAAACGGAGAGCTGGAAGACAACGAAGATTTTGTTGCGAAAACCGAGCAAGCCATAGAAAATCTGATTTACATTGTAAAGTATATTGAAGTCTCGCACAGTTTTGCCGAAGATATTCCGCTTATTGTGGAATATAATATTCTCAAAGAAAAGAGGAAATTGTGGTGGTATAAATTTTTGTTTTTCTTGTTTCGCTATCCGGTTAAGGCATTTTTGAAAACAGGTTACGCATCAATGAAACTTTTTGATTTTTACCGTCTCGGCTATTTTGTTTGGAATTATGACAAAATATAAATTTTAAACGGGAACTTTATTGCGACAAAAACGAAAGTTTACAACTTCCTTGAAGGCTGTGCTTCTTCTTGTGTTTCCCCTTCCGGATACCAAACTATTCCTAGTTTGAAATAAAAAGAGTTCATATTGAAATATGGCCTTAGTGCTTTGGAAGGCTCGTCAGGTGAAGTATTGTCTGTAATTGTTATTTGGTCCTCATAAACGGTTTCACGCGTGCTTACCGTCATATTTTCCAGCATATTTTCGGTTGTGCCTGTGTTTTTATAAGCCTCTGTTATTTTCCCTCTGTCCGGCATATATGTAAGACCGTTTGCACCTATCTTTCCGATAAACGAGAGCCTCGGTGTAAAAATATATTCGGCACTGAATCCTGAAAACAAACCGAGAGCTACACCACCGTAATAGTCATATTTTTCGACATAAACCAATCCGGGGATTTGACGGGTGTATTCCTTGGTTACTTTTCCGAATCCAATAATGCCACCTATTGTTGCATAAAATTTTAGGTTGTTAATCTTTCTGAAAAAAGAAAACGATGGTTTTATCTCGGTCATAGAAGGATAAAAAACGAATTCGTGAGTGCTGTCTTTAAATGAATGAGTGATGTAATTTTTTTCCCCCAACAAATTTTCAATTTCCAATGATAATTGTGTGTTATTGCCGAGTAAGTAATTTGCTTTTATGCCAAGGTTAAGTCCGTTGCCAAGGTAAACATTGCCCACAGATATTTTTGATGTTGCCGAATCTACATAACTGTAATTATACAGTCCGTCAATTTGCGTGGGTGATAGGCCGAAATTGTAACCGCTTGTAAGCTCAAACGAAAATTTACTTTGTGCTTGTGTTACTGTGTTTATCAAAATTAAAGCTATTGTGAGTAAAAAAATTCTTTTCATCTGTTTGGATTTTTATTCTTATTGTTTTTTGTCTCCTCTCTTTGTCTCCCTACTCGAACTTTTAGATTTTGAAACAAGTTTAAAATGACGTTTTCGGAATGACCTTGTTCAAAATTAGTTTCTATGTTCAACAGGTTTTACAAGCAAATTTCTTGTTTTTGTTTAGATGCTCTTTTGTAACCCATATTTGCCGCTTTGGTAAGGTCTTCACAAGCTTTGTTTACATTACCTAAATTAAAATAGCAAGCACCGCGGTAAAAATAATATTCCGCAGGTACATTCTTTTTTGCATATTTTACTGCCAGGTTCAAGTCTTCCATTGCCTTTTGGTACTTTTGTTTGTTAAAGTTCAGCACGCCTCTTTTGAAATAAGGCAACGGATTCTTTTTGTCAAAAGAAATTGCTTTTGTAAAATCACGTTCGGCCATTTTGTCTTTACCCATTTTATCATAAATCAAAGCCCTTTCAACATATGCTTCTGCATTTTTTGCATCATACGCTATAGCTTTGTTGTAAGCCGAAATAGCTTCTTTTAGTTTATCTTGTTTTGCAAGGCATTTACCCTTTTTTATAAACACATCCGGATTGCGGGTATGAGTTTTTTTTATGTATTTGTCATAAAAAACAACAGCTTTGTCGCATTTGCCCGCTTGAGCATAAGTATCGGCAAGTTTGATAAATACCTCATTGCTGTAATCGGGTTTCACGGAAATGATGCGTTCAAGGTCTTTTTGTGCCATTCCGTATTTTTTGTTATCCAAATAATAATCTGCACGTTCGTAAAGTGCATCAACAAATGAATTGTCCAGTTCAATAGCCTTGTCCAGGGCTTTTATGTATTTGTCCTTTTCTTTTTTTGTCTTATAAATCATTGCTGCCCTGTAATATACATTAGGGTTAGTGCTGTTAAGATTCATTGCCGTTTTAAGGTCCTGCAATTCTTTTTCGGGTTTGTTTTGCAAATGGTAAATTT
>JALWKH010000291.1 GCA_026996635.1 Bacteroidales bacterium
AAGTTTTTTTGCAAACTCCCAGTCGCCTTTAGTTTCTTCAGGATGGAATCTTAAGTTTTCCAATAATAAAACTTCGCCCGGCTTTAATTCCGAAGCAAGTTCTTCTGCTTTTGATCCTATGCAGTCAGGAGCAAATTTCACTTCCCTGCCCAATGCTTTTGACAAATAAGGAATAAGTTGTTTGTTTGATAATTCAGGCACATATTCCCCTTTTGGCCTGCCTAAATGTGATAGCAGGATTACAGATCCGTTATCACTTAAAATCTTCATTATAGTAGGCAAAGCGGATACAATTCTGGTATCATCAACTATTTCTCCGTCTTTAAGTGGTACGTTGAAGTCAACGCGCATAAGGACTTTTTTGCCGTTGAAGTCAACATCATCAATGGAGAATGATTGCTTGATTGCCGCAATTCCCGGCAGGGTTTTGCCTTCGAGGTATTCCAGCATGGCACCGCCACCGGTAGATACGTAACTAATACGGTTTGCCAAATTATATTGATTGATAGCGGCTACAGAATCCCCACCGCCTACAAGCGAATATGCTCCGAGGTCGGTAGCACGGGCAACAGCCAAAGCAACTCTCAATGTACCGGTAGTAAAGTTTTCAAATTCAAAAACACCGATAGGACCGTTCCACAAAATCGTTTGTGAGTTTTCGATTATGTTCATGAATTTGTTTTGCGACTTGATGCCTATATCCAATCCCATCCAGCCGTCCGGTATTTGGTCAATAGGGAAGTGCTGTATGTTGGCGTCATTGCTAAATTTGTCTGCAACGATAGCATCTACAGGTAACACGAGATTTACATGGTATTTTTTGGCTTTTTCAATTATGTTGCGGGCTACATCCAGGTAATCGTCTTCTACAAGCGAGTCTCCTATCTTGCCGCCCATTGCTTTTATCAAAGTGTAAACGATTCCGCCTGCAATTATCAAATTGTCAACTTTGGGCAGCAGGTTTTCTATGATGCTTATTTTTGTAGAAACTTTTGATCCTCCGATAATTGCGGTAAATGGTCTTTTGGGGTCTTTCAGTGCTTTGTCTATATGGGTGAGTTCGCTTTCTACCAGATAACCGAACATTTTGTCGTAAGGGAAGAATTTGGCAATAGTGTATGTTGATGCGTGTGCACGGTGAACCGTACCGAAAGCATTCATAACAAAAGCATCGCCGAGTTTTGCAAGTTTTTTTGCAAATTCTTCGTCACCTTTGGTTTCTTCGGGGTAAAATCTAAGGTTTTCAAGCATTAGAACTTCGCCGGGTTGAAGATCGGCAGCCATTTTTTCTACTTCCGGTCCAATACAATCGGGTGCATATTTAACTTCACGCCCAAGCAGTTCGGAAACTTTTCCTACTATATGTTTAGTTGAGAGGTCGGGGTTGAATTTTCCTTTCGGTCTTCCTATATGAGTCATCAAAATAACCGCACCACCTTCAGTCAAAATTTTAAGAATGGTTGGTATTGCGGCAACAATTCTCGTATCGTCTGTAACTTCGTGTTTTTCGTTCAGCGGAACATTAAAGTCAACTCTTACCAGAACTTTTTTCCCTTTGAAATTGTATTTGTCCATTGAAATCATAATGAAAAATTATTTGAATTTCTTTGGGTCACAAACTTATGAATATTTTACTAATCGGCTTTAGTGATAATTGAATTATTTTGTGAAATAGTGAAAATGTTTAGATTTGTTTTATAAAAGAAGGTTTCTTATGTTAAGATATGTTTTAGCAGTATTGTTTATTATTGTTTTAGCAGGAAAAACAGAGGCTCAGCCATTATCTTTCGGGCTGTCTATCGGTAATAATTTTACACATGCATATCCGCTTATAGAAGTTGCGACTTCTGATGAGATAAATTCATCTGCAACAGCAAGTAATCAATACGGATTTTTATTGCGGTATAAGTTTAATGCAACAAAAGATAATTGGCTTGGCTTGGAAACTAGATTGATTGAAAGACGTACATCATATCATTATTATATGATGGCAGGCGGTTATCTTATGGCCGGCAATTATTATTTAAAGGCTTGGGAATTTCTTTTGAGTTACAGCCAACACATCTTTTCTGTTAAAAACAGGCTATCTTTTAGTTTACATTTTTTTGTCGGTTTTTCGAGTCCCGTTGATTATAGTTTTATCGTTTATAATCCCTCTACCGATGTTTATGAAAAAGTTGATCCGAGGCATAAAAAAGGTATAGTTGCCGGTTACGGTTTTAATGTTTTGTATCCTGTATTGAACGACAGGTTAAGTATTTTTGTAAAAGGTTCATTGTCACATGTCAATATAAAATATTTGTATAGTGTTGAGTGGGAGGTGGGAGTGCTTTATAATTTGAAATTCCGACACGATTTGCCTGCCGATGAATTGTAATTTTTTACTCAATACAAAAAATAACAAATTTCGGTTAGAATAATGCAAGTAGTGATACCGGGTTGTCTGTTGCTACTACTGCTATACTGGTTGTTTCATTCCATTACATGTTTCAGCGACAGAATTATTATATTATTGCTTTTCGGATAGCTTTAGATGCTGAAATGAATTCAGCATGACAGGATGAATTGCAGGTTATGTTTATTATGCTTAACACTTACTACAATTGAACTACAACCACACGATACAATCGTGCGGTAACGAAGAGGGAGATAGCTTTTTATTCAATTATTTAATTTTATGTTTTTTCTTTTTCTTTTTCTTTACTTTTTTATATTTAGCCAATCTTTCAACTACTTTTTCGGTTGGAATTACAAATTTGTTCCAGTAAACAATGGCAGCATCGTAACCGCCACTTTTCTTTTTTTGTTCTTTGTTAAAAATATATAAAGAAGAAAAAAACATTGTGTAATTGTTAAAATATCTTTCTTTTATATCGCCAAAAAAATCTTTTTTATTAGCCTTTTTGGTTGGAGGCAAAAAAGCAATTTTCTAATTAGCAAAATCAAATCCTTGCGATTTACTGTTGAAAATAAAATTTAGAAATTCACTTTCGTATTCATTTAAGATGTCAGAGGTATCAGTTCCCATTTTATCCAAATTTTTCAGAATTGTATCGGGAATTTCATTAAAATTTCTTGTTGGAGAATATAAACCTTGTCCGGTTGCAAACATAGTAAAAATGGAAAATAATATTGCAATTATTGTTTTCATAATCAGCAAATTGTTGAAAAACTTACTCTTGTTTTGTGAAATTTTATCATATCTATAGTGTAATAATGCAC
>JALWKH010000292.1:0-1698 GCA_026996635.1 Bacteroidales bacterium
TTACTTTGCCTTCCCTTATCGATTTTATTTCCGTGCCTTTCAGCTCCAATCCTGCAGTAAACCTTTCCAGAAATTCGTAATTGAAATATGCCTTTTTGTATTTTATGTTTATTTCGCCGCTTGTTTTAGTCTTTTTTGCCATCTCAAATGTATTTTTTTATGTGTTGCAAAATTTTATCTGTGGCACCTTTGTTTTTTTCAATGTATCTGCCTGCAGCATTACCGCTTTTGTCTCTAAAATTGTTGTCTGTCAAAAGTTTATCGAATAGTTTTTTCAGTCCGTCGTATGATTTTATCGAAAATCCGCCGCCTGCATTTATCAAATCGTGTGCCTCTTTAAATTTCTTGTAATTCGGTCCGAAAACCACCGGTTTGAAATATACGGCAGCTTCCAGAATATTGTGTATTCCCGCACCGAAACCTCCGCCTACATAAGTTACTGTTGCGTACCTGTAAATTTTATTCAAAAGTCCTATTGTGTTTATTATCAATAAATTTTTGCTTTTTGTGTCTGCGGGTAAATCCGTGTATCTGACAGTATTGCCGTCAAATTTTTCCTCAATCTTTTTTATGTGGGCTTCGTTTACTTCGTGTGGAGCAATTATCAATTTAACATCAGTGTTTTCTTTCAGATACTTTGCTAGCAACTCTTCGTCTTTTTCCCAAGTGCTGCCTGCTACAATTACCTTTTCGTTATTGCCGCTCAAAAATGCTTCTACTTTTTCGTCTCCTTCGGTGCCGTTTGCAATCTGGTAAACCCTGTCAATTCTTGTATCTCCTGTTACAGTAACATTGTTGTAGCCGTATTTCTGTAACAGCTTTTTTGATGATTCGTCTTGCACAAAAAAGTGTGTGAAATAATCCAAAACCCTCCTGTACCATTTGCCGTAAGGCTTGAAAAACAATTGATTTTCCCTGAAAATACCTGAAATTAAAAATACGGGAATTCCGTTGTTATTCAGCTCTTTAAGATAATTTTTCCAAAAATCGTATTTAATGAAAAAAGCCACTTTGATGTTTAGTGAGTTTACAAGTGTTTTAGCATTTTTTTTGTAATCTTGCGGCAAGTAAAAAATATAGTCTGCAAACTTGTAATTTTTCTTTTGTTCATAACCTGAAGGAGAATAAAATGTGAGAAGAATTTTTTTGCCGGGATTTTCTTTTTTTATTGTTTCTATAAGAGGGCGTCCTTGTTCAAATTCTCCGAGTGACGAGCTGTGAAACCACAAAACTTCATTGTTGCCGATGGTACTAATTATTTTTCCGGGAAGGTTTTTTCTGCCCTCAAGCCATTTGCGTGCTTTTTCGTTGCCGCCGAGTGCCGCAATTTTTATCAGCAAGGTGTATATGTGAAGTGCAAATCCGTACATCAGAAGAATTTTTGCAAAGTTACTCAAAATAGTTGTTTGGTTTGTTGCCGAAATTTGAAACTCAGATTTTCCGGGTTGTTTACTTTTTATTATCTTTATATCAAAATTAATTTATGGTAATCCGTTCGATTTACAAGTGGCTCAGCTTCTCCCGCATGAAGCAACTCGAATTGATGGGAAAATATCCTTTCGACTTTCAAGCCGAGCAATTCGTTTACCTTATTTCCGCCGCTAAAAACACCGTTTTCGGTAAAAAATACGATTTCGCTTCAATTGATTCATACGAAGATTTCAAGAATAAAGTACCTGTTTTTACTTATGACGATAT
>JALWKH010000292.1:1708-3216 GCA_026996635.1 Bacteroidales bacterium
GAAAAATGTCCTTTGGCCCGGGAAGGTGAAATGGTTTGCAAAATCTTCCGGAACTACCAGCGATAAGTCCAAATTTATTCCCGTTACCGAAGATTCGCTTCGCAATACGCATTACAAAGGTGGTAAGGACATTTTTGCGGTTTATGTAAATAATTTTCCCGAAACGCGGATTTTTACAGGCAAGGCGTTGTCTATCGGCGGTTCTCATAAGATTAACAGGCTCACGGACAATTCTTATTATGGCGATTTGTCGGCAATACTCATAAGAAATTTACCGTTTTGGGCAGAGTTTTTAAGGGTTCCGTCTTTGGAAACCGCTTTGCTCGACGATTGGGAAAGGAAAATAGAACAGATTGCAAAAGAGTCTGTAGGAGAGAATGTTACAACTGTTGCGGGAGTGCCGTCTTGGACCAAAGTTGTTTTTGATTACATACTTGATTATACAGGGAAAAACAATATTCTTGAAGTTTGGGAGAATTTCGAATTGTTTGTTCACGGTGGTGTAAGCTTTTCTCCTTATGTCAATGCTTTTAAGAAATTGTTGCCGTCGGATAATGTCAATTATTTGGAGACATACAATGCTTCCGAAGGATTTTTTGCAATCCAGACAGATGCAGTCGATAAGGATTTAATGCTGATGTTGGATTATCAGATTTTTTATGAGTTTATTCCTTTCGACGATTTTGTGGCGGGAGATTATTCCAATGCTGTTCCGCTTGAAGGAGTAAAGACTGGAGAAGTTTATGTGATTTTGATTTCTACAAATGGAGGCTTGTGGCGGTATGTAATAGGTGATACGGTTGAGTTTACTTCGTTGAAGCCGCATAAATTAAAAATTGTAGGCAGAACCAAATATTATATAAATGTCTTCGGTGAAGAGTTGATGATAAATAATGTGGAAAAAGCAATAGCTGAAGCTAATAAAGAAACGGGAGCGATAATCAGTGAATATACCGTAGCTCCTGTTTTTATGGATGAAAACAATAAAAAAGGTGCTCACGAGTGGGCAATTGAATTTGAAAAAATGCCGGATTCTGTAGAAAAGTATGCGGAAGTTTTGGATAAAGCCTTGCAAAAAGCAAATTCCGATTATGAAGCAAAAAGGTATAAAGATTTCACATTGTTGCCGCCTGTAATAAGGGTAGTTCCCCGTGGCACTTTTCATAAGTGGCTGAAGCAAAAGGAGAAGCTAGGTGGTCAGCATAAGGTGCCACGCTTATCTAACGACCGTAAAATTTTGGAAGAAATATTAACAATAGGTTTCTAATTAATTAATGTTGTTAATTTCCTTGAAAAAACTTTTTCCAAACCCATTGTCATATTAAAAAAAGGTATTTTCTTTGCAGACCCGATTTGATTAGTTCTGGGAGGTTTGAGTTGAGGTTTTTTGAAAAAAGATTAAAAAATTTTTCAAAAGTTTTGGTCAGATAAAAAAAAGGTGTTTACTTTGCACTCCCAAAATTGAGAAAGGGGCGATAAAAAAGTTCTTTGACAATATTGAAAAAGAG
>JALWKH010000293.1 GCA_026996635.1 Bacteroidales bacterium
ACATACACGGCGCGCGGATGGATTTGATGTTTCCGCACCACGAATGCGAAATAGCCCAAAATGTTGCTTCAACAGGCGAAGAAACCGTAAAATACTGGATGCACAACAACCTCATCACAATAGAAGGGCAAAAAATGAGTAAGTCATTGGGCAATTTCATTACCCTGTTTGAATTTTTCAACGGAGATCACCCGAAACTTGACAAAGCTTACGATCCTATTACCATAAGATTTTTTATCCTTTCGGCACATTACCGTAGCACACTCGATTTCTCGCTTGATGGACTGAAAGCAGCGGAAAAAAACCTGCAAAGAATTTTCAAGGCACTGTTTACACTGAACAAAATACAGCCATCAGACACAAGCGATATAAATGCCGACGAATGGGAAAAGAAGTTTTATGCCGCTCTTGATGACGACTTCAATACACCTGTAATGCTTGCACACCTTTACGAACTCATAAAAGACATAAACAAAGCACACCAAAAGCAATTGAAGATTGACAGCAGCAACCTCGAAAAACTAAAAAAACTGTACAACACTATCATTTTTGAGATATTGGGGCTTACTATTCCCGAAGAGTTTACAAATTCAAAATCAGAACTCACGGCGGAACTTATTGACCTGATTCTCACAGTACGAAAAGAGCTCAAAGCCAACAAGATGTACGAGTTGGCAGATATGATTCGCAACAAATTGACGGAAAAAGGCATTATAGTAAGGGATACGAAAGACGGTTTTGAATGGGAATTCAAAAATTAGGTGTGTCAATGTAATGAACATCAAAGAGTTTATAAACAAGTTTACATCCCTATTTACAGGATTCCCGTACGAGTGGCGGAAAATACTGAAAGAAGACGATAGAGACCATTACTATTTTTTAGCATATTCATCATTTTTCAGCGGAATTAGCTTTTTGTTGGGTGCACTCTGGTTTACGGGTCTTAAAGTAGGATTTGACTTCATACTGCTTCGTTCATTGGTTTTTGCACTGTCCGTTTTTGCCTACATCTTTATTATATCGCTGTCTATGAGAATAATAACCACTTACTATCATTTAAAAATCCAAGGCATAACGGCAGAAAAGCTTGTAACATATTCTTCAGTTTACTATCTCTCCGCCTTAATGTCAGGTGCTTTACTTTCGCCTGAAAATTACTTTTTCTTCGTGTTTTTTCTTGCTTTTTTCAGTGCATATTACTTTTACCGGGTTTTCCACAAATCACTCGAAAAACAAATAATCGCTATTTTCAGCGGACTACTACTCTACTTTTTTCATTTGACTTCATATTTTATACTGGTAAATATTTTGGCATCCCTGTCAATATAATTTTTGTAAATTCGCACTGAAGCTAATACTCCAAGAAAATGAAAGATAAAATTATTGAACTGTCGAACAAATATCATAACGAAACAAGGGAATACCGAAGATACATTCATATGTATCCCGAACTTTCTTTCACGGAATTTCAAACTACGGAATTCATTATTGATACATTAAAAGAATTTGAAGGCGTTGAAATCTTCACAAATTTTGCCGAAACAGGTTTGGTTGCAAAAATAGAAGGACAAAACAACGGCAAAAAGTCCGTAGCCTTAAGAGCTGACATTGATGCACTTCCAATACACGAACAAAACGAAAACATACCATACAAAAGCAAAAACGCAGGCATAATGCACGCCTGCGGACACGATGTGCACACTGCCTCGCTCATCACTGCTTGCCGTATTTTATCACAGTTGCGAAATGAATTTGAAGGCACGGTTTGGTGCATATTCCAACCTGCCGAAGAAAAACTTCCCGGCGGTGCCAAACAAATGCTTGACAACGGACTTTTTGACTTTATTAAGCCGGATTTCGTTATTGGTCAGCACGTTATGCCCGACATACCTGCAGGTAAAATAGGTCTGCATCCCGGCAATTTTATGGCATCTACCGACGAAATTTACCTGGAAATAAAAGGCAAAGGCGGACACGCAGCCCTACCCTTCAAACTCGTTGACCCAATTATCATTCAAGCCCAAGTTATCAATGCTTTACAAACCATTGTAAGCCGAACCATACCTGCACACATTCCTTCGGTGCTGTCTTTCGGCAAAATAGAAGCCCGAGGAGCAACAAACATTATTCCCGACAGCATAAAGATTGAAGGAACATTCCGAACAATGGACGAAAACTGGCGAAAAACCGCACTTGGCAAAATCGAATCTATAACCAAAGGCATAGCATCGGCATTTGGCGGCGAAGCAGATGTAAATATCATCAACGGCTACCCTGTTTTGTACAACAATCCCGAACTTACAGCCGCTTTCAAAGAAAAAGCCGTTGATATTCTCGGCAAAGAAAATGTTTTGGACATTGAAATAAGAATGACCGCCGAAGATTTTGCATATTATTCACATAAAGCGCCTTCGGTATTTTACCGTCTCGGAACAGGCAATCCTCAAAAACCCGAAACATTAAACCCGCTACATTCGGCAAATTTCAATGTAGATGAAGATGTGCTTGCTTATTCTCCCGCGCTTCTGGTTTACGGGGCTTTAAGCATAAACTTTAATGCAAAATAATTTATATGCAAATTATCCGTTAGCCATAAAAAACAGCAAATGTTACCACCTTCCGAACTGAAAGAAATTTGCAACAAATACGGCATTACCGCCCTAAACAAAGAGATTAAAATAATCGAAGAATCATTACAATCAAACCACATAAACATTGCTGTTTTAGGTCAATTCAAAGCAGGCAAAAGCACTTTTATCAACAACATTTTAAAGCAAAATCTTTTACCGACAGGAATTCTACCTACCACAAGCATTGTTACAATAATAGAAAACTCCGAAAATGAAACTATTCTTGTAAAATTTAAAGAGGGAAAGGAAAAAACAATAAATCCGGACGAAATAGAATTTTACATATCCGAAAAAGAAAACCCGGGTAACATAAAAAATGTTGATAAAGTCTTAATCGGCAAAAATTTTGATTTCGACAAAAAAATAAGAATAATAGACACACCCGGACTAGGTAGTATTTTTGAGCATAACAGCCGTGAAACTTTGGATTGGCTGCCGGAAACAGGATTTGCAATCGTTCTTGTAAGTGCAGTAAATCCTCTTTCGGAAAACGACTTGAGATTGATAAAACTTCTGACCGAATACAGTCCGGAAATAATAATTGTTATCTCCAAAATCGATTTGGTGCCCGAT
>JALWKH010000294.1:0-577 GCA_026996635.1 Bacteroidales bacterium
ATGATTGTTTTTTGAACAGAAGCGGCAATATCCGCAAGATTGTTTTTAATAAATTCGGGGTCTTCTTTCATTCGGTCACGCAAAAAGTACAGCACTGAAGTTTTGAACCCGCTAAAACTGTAATCGAGATTTTTTATCCGTGGCTTGGCAAATTTGAATGCATCGGGATTGCCTTCTTGTGCCAAACGGTCTATTTCGGGACCGCCGGGGTAGGGCAGTCCTAACATTTTTGCTGCTTTGTCGAATGCTTCACCTGCAGCATCGTCAATTGTGCTTCCCAATATTTCCATTTTAAGCGGAGCTTCAACTCTCAAAATTTGAGTGTGCCCACCTGATACCAACAGGCACAAAAACGGAAATTCGGGCGGGTTATCGTAATTTTCGTCTTTGATGAATAGTGATAAAATATGACCTTGCAAGTGATTGACTTCTATTATCGGTATTCCTGTGGAAATTGACAAACCCTTGGCAAAAGAAGTGCCTACGAGTAACGACCCCAACAGACCCGGTCCGCGCGTAAAAGCTATTGCATCAATGTCAGACAAAGTTTTTCCCGCTTGTTTCAATGCTGTATCTA
>JALWKH010000294.1:587-3194 GCA_026996635.1 Bacteroidales bacterium
TGGTTGGCTATAACATTAGACAGCAACCGTGTGTCTTGAACTACTGCTGCCGAAGTGTCGTCGCAACTGCTTTCTATGCCTAAAATAGTAACTGCCATTGTGCTACATTTTTTCGGGTATGTCTATTCCGAACAATGACAAGGCGTGTTCCAGATAGCTTGCTACCTTTTGTGAAACATACAACCTTGACACTTTTAAATCTTCATTTTCCGCTTTCAGTATCGGATTGGTTTGATAAAATTGGTTGTAATCACGTGCCAAATCGTAAATGTAGTTTGCAATTACAGCAGGGTTTAATGTCAAAGCTGCTTTTGCAATGATTTGCGGATATTCGTAAAGTGTTTTCAGTATAGTTCTTATCGGCTTATCTACCACTTTAAGTTCAAATGTGTTTATGCCTTGATTTTTTGCTTTATTAATTAATGAGTTAATCCTTACATGTGTGTATTGAATAAATGGAGCTGTATTTCCTTCAAAATCAACGGATTGTTGCGGGTTAAACAGCATGTCCTTTTTTGCATCGATTTTCAGTATAAAGTATTTAAGTGCTCCGAGACCTATGATTTCGTAAGTTTTTTTCTTTGTTTCTTCGTCCAGATTGTCGAGTTTGCCGAGCTCCTCGGCTTTTTCTTTAGCTTTTTCGATAACTTCGGCAATAAGGTCATCAGCATCTACTACCGTTCCTTCACGTGATTTCATTTTGCCCGAAGGCAAATTTACCATGCCGTAAGAGATGTGAACAACTTTGCTGCCGTCAAGTCCCAATTTGTTGAGTATTTGTTGAAGCACTTTAAAGTGGTATTCTTGTTCGTTGCCTACCACATACATATATTTATCTGCCTGATAATCATTGTCTCTTATGATGAAAGTGCCTATGTCTTGTGTTATGTAAACGGAAGTTTGGTCAGACCTAAGCAATAGTTTTTGGTCAAGTCCTGCATCTGTCAAATCAACCCATACCGAACCGTCTTCTTTTTGGTAGAAAACACCTTTTTTCAATCCTTCGTAAACTAGTTCTTTCCCTTTCTTGTATGTCTGACTTTCATAATATATTTTGTCAAAACTTACACCGAGCTTTTTATAGGTTTCGTCAAAACCTTCGTAAACCCAACCGTTCATCATTTTCCAAACTTTCAGTGTTTCGGGGTCTCCAGCTTCCCATTTTTCCAGCAATTTTTGTGCTTCTTTAATTAATGGTGCTTCCTTTTTAGCTTCTTCTTCAGGCATTCCTTTTTCCACTAGTTCTTTAACCTGTTCTTTGTATTTTTTGTCAAAAAGCACGTAGAAGTCTCCTACAAATTTGTCTCCTTTTACTCCCACATCGGCAGGTGTTTTGCCTTCGCCCCATTTCATCCAAGCCAGCATAGATTTGCAAATATGTATCCCACGGTCGTTTACCAGATTCACTTTTATTACCTTGGAGCCAGTAAGTTTCAGGATTTGGGACATACTTTCTCCCAAAAGATTATTTCTGATGTGTCCTAAATGAAGCGGTTTGTTGGTGTTCGGCGATGAAAATTCCAGCACGATTTTGTCGTTGGAATAGATGCTCGGATAATTTATGGTTGTTGCCGAAGTTTGGGCAAATTCTTTCCAAAAATCGTCTGAAAGTGAAATGTTTAAAAAACCCTTAACCACATCAACGGATTGTATTGTGTCTATTTTTTCTTGAAGGTATTGCCCTAAATCGGAAGCTAGTGTTTCGGGTTTTGTTTTAGCTATTCTCAAAAACGGAAAAACATTTACACTGAAATCTCCTTCAAAACCTTCTTTGGTTTTTTCAATTTTTATTGAGTCTTTGTCTATTGCGGTATTATATCTTTCGTTAAAAAAGTTATAAATGTTATCTTTTAAAGTTTCTTGAATTCTCATTTTCGTTGTTTTTTGATTTTGCAAAAATAGTATGTTTTAATGAACAATTGCCAAATAGCACTTTACTATCTGTAATTAATGTTTGTAAGTATTTAGTTTTACCCGTGATGTTCTTTTCTCTCTCATTTTTAACTTATTCACAAAAAAAATAGGAAAAAAAATCTTGTGAATAAAAAAATAACTATCTTTGCACACCAATTTTCAGCAAATTGTAACTATATAAAATTTAAGTGGAATGCCAACGATACAACAGTTAATCAGAAAAGGGAGAAAGAGGAAAGTTTACAAGAGCAAGGCGCCCGCATTAGATGCATGTCCGCAAAGAAGAGGGGTTTGTTTGAGGGTTTATACAACCACACCTAAGAAACCTAATTCGGCTTTGCGTAAGGTGGCGCGTGTAAGGCTTACAAACGGAAAAGAAGTAAACGCTTACATCCCGGGAGAAGGTCATAACCTTCAAGAACACTCAATCGTATTGGTAAGGGGAGGTCGTGTAAAAGACTTACCCGGTGTGCGTTATCACATTATCAGAGGCGCACTCGATACGGCAGGAGTGGAAAACAGAAAACAAGGTAGATCTAAGTACGGTACCAAAAAACCTAAAAAGTAGTAGATTATGAGGAAAGGTAAACCAAAACCGCGGAAAAGGATGCCGGACCCGAAGTTCGGTAGCGAAAGAGTTACAAGGTTTGTTAACGATTTGATGCTGGATGGTAAAAAAAGCAAAGCTTTCAG
>JALWKH010000295.1 GCA_026996635.1 Bacteroidales bacterium
AGAGATAAGAGACTTTACCGGAATTCACCAGCCGTTTGAAGCACCCGAAAATCCGTTCCTTGAAATCAGGACGGACCAAATGAGTGTAAATGATGCAACAGATAAAATTTTGAGATCGATTTTACCATTGATTACATATAATAAATGATTTAGTATGAAGAGATATACATTAGACCACTTGCGGGAATTGGAAAGTGAAGCAATATTTGTGATTAGAGAAGTTGCCGCACAATTTGACAATCCCGTTTTGCTTTTTTCGGGCGGAAAGGATTCGATAGTAATGTTTCATTTGGCATTGAAGGCATTTTGGCCTATGAGGTTGCCCTTCCCGTTGTTGCATATCGATACGGGACATAATTTCCCCGAAACATTGGAGTTTAGAGATAAATTGGTAGAAAAGCACGGGGCACGCCTTATTGTAAGGTCTGTGGAAGACAGTATAAAACAAGGCAGGGTAAAAGAAGAAACGGGAATAAATGCAAACCGTAACAGGTTGCAAACGGTTACCTTGCTTGATGCAATAGAAGAGTTTAAGTTTGATGCAGCGCTCGGAGGTGCAAGGCGTGACGAAGAAAAAGCCCGTGCAAAAGAAAGGTTTTTCTCACACCGTGACGAATTCGGGCAATGGGACCCGAAAAACCAGCGTCCGGAATTGTGGAACCTTTTCAACGGCAAAAAGAATTACGGAGAACATTTCAGGGTATTTCCATTGAGCAACTGGACAGAACTTGATGTTTGGCTTTACATACTTTTGGAAAAAATTGAGTTGCCGAGCTTATACTTTACTCATAAGCGCAAAGCATTTAACCGTGATGGTGTATGGCTTGCTTGGGCTCCGTTTATGAAGCTGAAACCGAACGAAGAAGTTGTTGAAATTGATGTGAGAACACGGACAATAGGCGATATCCCTACAACAGGTCTTACTTTGTCTAAAGCTTCCACTGTCGAAGAAATTGTATATGAAATTGCTACAACCAGAACAACTGAACGGGGAAGCAGGTTTGACGATAAAATATCTGATACTTCAATGGAAGACAGAAAAAGAGACGGATATTTTTAATAAAAACAAAAAAATCAGGTTATGACAACATTGACAAAAGAAGAAATAAAGCAAAAAGTTGACGAACTTCTTGATAATTACTTAAATATGGATTTGTTGCGGTTTACTACCGCAGGAAGTGTTGACGACGGCAAAAGTACTTTGATTGGTAGGCTGTTGTATGACAGTAAGTCAATCTTTGAAGATCAACTTGATGCAGTAAAAAGAGCAAGTTTGAAGACAGGAGCCGATGATATTAATCTGGCATTGGTAACAGACGGCTTGAAAGCGGAACGTGAGCAAGGTATCACTATTGATGTGGCATACAGGTATTTCAATACTCCGAAGAGGAAATTTATTATTGCCGACACGCCGGGTCATGTGCAATATACCCGCAATATGGTTACAGGTGCTTCTACCGCAAACCTTGCCATTATTTTGGTAGATGCACGCAACGGAATTTTGGAACAAACCATAAGGCACGCATACATTGCTTCATTGCTGCAAATACCGCATGTGATAATTGCCGTTAACAAAATGGACTTGGTGGATTACGACGAAAAAGTTTATGAAGATATCCGCAAAAAATTCTTGTCCTATGCCGGTAAACTTGACATACAAGACATTAGGTTTGTTCCCATCAGTGCCCTTAAAGGCGACAATGTGGTGAAGAGAAGCGAAAATATGGACTGGTACAACGGTCCTACACTTATGTACATTTTGGAAAATATTCATATAGGCAGTGACTACAATCACATTGATTTCAGATTCCCTGTGCAGTATGTAATAAAACCGCAAATAGACGGGTACCGTGATTACAGGGCTTATGCAGGTAGGATAGCAAGCGGTGTTCTTAGGGTTGGAGATACAATTAAGGTACTGCCGAGTGGTTTCACTTCAAAGGTTAAATCAATAGATTTTTACGGTAAGCATTTGGATTATGCGTTTGCGCCGCAGTCTGTTGCTATTACTTTGGAAGATGAGTTGGATATAAGCAGGGGTGATATGATTGTAAGGGAAAACAATTTGCCGGAAGTCAGCCAAGACATAGATTTGATGGTAGCTTGGATGGGAGACAGCCCGATGAATATTGGTGATAAATATACCATAAGGCATACCACTACCGAGGCAAGATGTATGATAAAAGACATTATTTATAAGGTAGATATGCACACTTTGGAAAGAGTTGATGACAAGTCGCCGCTTAAGATGAATGAGATTGCAAAGGTGAGGATCAGGACAACCAAACCTTTGTTTTTCGATTCATACAGGAAAAACAGGGAAACCGGCAGCATGATTTTTATAGACGAAACAACCAATGTAACCGTTGGTGCAGGTATGATAAGGTAGTGTGTAAAAATAAATTTGTGAAAAATATATTGTGGTAATTCAAAAAGTATTACCTTTGCAGTTCAATAAAAATTTGAGAGAAAAATGGATGCAATAGAATTTGTAGAAAAAGAGATGTCTCAAGTGAAGGAATTTCCTAAGTTTGGCCCGGGTGATACCATTACGGTACATTACAAAATTAAAGAAGGTAACAAGGAAAGGATTCAGAATTTCCGCGGTGTTGTTATCCAAATAAAAGGAAAAGGTAACACCAAGACTTTTACCGTTAGGAAAATTGCAAGTAATGGTGTGGGCGTAGAAAGGATTTTCCCTATTGCCTCTCCAAACATTGAAGAAATTGAAATCAATAAGTATGGAAAGGTAAGACGAGCCAGGTTGTACTATCTGAGAGGCCTTAAAGGTAAGAAGGCTAGAATTAAACAAAAAAGGGTAAACTAATTTAAAAACATTGAGAGATGAGTGCTATAGATAATTATTTAACAAAAGAACAAAAAGAAGAATTGTTCAAGAAATACGGAAAAAACGAAAAAGATAGCGGATCTTACGAATCTCAAATTGCTCTGTTTACTTATAGAATTAAACATTTGACAGAACACCTGAAAAAACACAAAAAAGATTTCAGTACCGAAAGGGCTCTGTTGAAAATGGTAGGTAAAAGAAGAAGGCTTTTAAGAAAACTTAAAGACGTTGATCTTGAAAGATACAGGGCAATTATTAGCGAATTAGGTTTAAGAAGGTAAATTTGAGAGCAATAAAAATAAAAAAAGAGGCATCAAAGCCTCTTTTTTTAT
>JALWKH010000296.1 GCA_026996635.1 Bacteroidales bacterium
TTTACAATATTCATTTTTTTAAAGTGTTGTTTAAAACCGTATCTGCAAAGGTAGTTACCCGTCAGCAAACTAGCATACCTTAAATAAACTCAGTATCCAATTTATTTTTTAACTTTGTAATTGCAATCAAAAACGGGAAAGTGGGGAAATATTTATTTTTTATAGCATTCGTATTTTTTGCAAGAACGGGAAAAAGTCAAGACACTACAAGTTATCTTGCAATACCTGATAAATTCTTTTCAATAATGGAATCCAAAGGCAATGATACCGCCATTGATTACATTTTCAAAACCAACAAATACCTGCGAACACAACTCGCAGGCAATCTGAAAATAAAAAACGAACTGAACAAAATTGTCAAATTACTGGGGAAATTTTATGGCAGCGAACTCATTGAAGAAACAAAAGCCGGAAACAATTATGTCCGCTTGTACTACCTTGCCAAATACGACAGACAACCTTTATTGTTTATTTTCACAATGTATCGTCCGGATAAAAAGTGGCGTATACAACAGTTGCGTTTTTCGGAAAAGGTTGGTGATTACTTAGACGAAAAGAGAGGGATAAATAAGCCTGCACAATAGAATCATCATATCATTTTTGTGATTACTTTTGTATTTCAAAAAAATAAACCGACTGATTATGAAAATTTCGTTGAATTGGCTTGGAGAACTCATTGATTTAAAAGACATACAAGCATCTGAAATAAAAGATATACTCACATCCGTAGGATTGGAAGTTGCCTCTATAGAAAAATTTCATCCCGTAAAAGGCGGGCTGGAAGGTCTGAAAATAGGCAAAGTGCTTGAAGTCAAAAAAATTGAAGGAACAAACAACCTTTCTGCAACCAAAGTTGATGTCGGCGGTAAAGTTTTGGACATAGTTTGCGGAGCGCCCAATGTTGCAGAAAACCAAAAAGTAGTTGTGGCTACAGTCGGCACAACCCTGTATTACAAAGATGATGTCTTAAAAATAAAAAAAGTAAAACTTCGCGGACATGTATCGGAAGGAATGATTTGTGCCGAAGATGAAATCGGACTTGGCGATTCTCACGACGGTATAATGGTTTTGGACGATGATGCTCCCGTTGGTGAAGATTTCAAAAATTATGTCAACATACCCGAAGACACTGTGATAGAAGTTGAACTTACTCCCAACAGGGTTGATGCTGCATCACATTACGGAGTGGCAAGGGATATTTTTGCCTATTACAATGCAAACGAAAAATACCTGAAACTGCAAAAAAGAGACGCGGAAATAAAAATTGACAACAATTCTCTTCCAATAGACATAATAATTGAAGACAAAGAATGTTGCAAACGATACACGGGAATTTCAATAAAAGGCGTTACTGTCAAAGAATCTCCCGACTGGCTCAAATACAAACTGATGGCTATTGGTCTCACCCCTATAAATAACATTGTAGACATTACCAACTTTGTTTTGCACGAAACCGGACAGCCTTTACACGCATTCGATGCAGATAAAATAAAAGGCAATACAATCAAAGTAAAAACCTTACCTGAAGGTACTCCTTTCACAACATTGGACGATGTGGAACGAAAACTTTCAGCAAAAGACCTTATGATTTGCGATGCCGAAGACACACCTTTGTGTATGGCCGGAGTATTTGGCGGAAAGCATTCGGGCATTACCGAAGAAACAAAAAATGTTTTCCTGGAAAGCGCTTGGTTCAATCCGGTTTACATCAGAAAATCTGCCAAACTTCACAATTTGCATACCGATGCTTCTTTCAGGTTTGAGCGTGGCACGGACATAAACAATACTGTTTATCCTCTAAAACTTGCAGCAAAGTTGATTAAAGAACTTGCAGGCGGGGAAATCGCAATGGAAATCAAAGATTTATACCCAGAACCCGTTGAAGAAAAGGTAGTAGAGCTTGAATTTGACTACTTGAACACAATGATTGGTAAGGAACTGGACAGGTATCAAATAAAAAACATTTTGGAAGGTCTTGAAATAAAAACAATTGCCGAAAAAGAAAAAAGTATTTTGGTATCCATACCTACTTACCGTGTAGATGTTACCAGACCTGCCGATGTAGTAGAAGAAATTTTAAGAATATACGGATACAATAATGTAGAAATTCCTTCAAAAGTAAAATCCGTTCTTACTTACAGACCCCGACCGGACAAAGAAGTGATAACAAATTCCATAGCAAACTTTTTGGCAAGCAAAGGTTATCGTGAGATAATGAACAACTCTCTCACCGCTTCAGAATATTACAACAACCTCACAACATATCCTGCCCAAAACCTTGTTATGATAAAAAATCCTCTCAGCAGCGAACTTAATGCAATGAGACAAACATTGTTGTTTGGAATGCTTGAATCCATTTTGCACAACATAAACCGCCAAAAGAAAGATATTAGGTTCTACGAATTTGGCAACGTTGTGAGACTTACCAATCCGGAAGATAAATCTAATTTGGAAAATTACACGGAAAACTACAGTTTTGCAATTGCCGTAACAGGAACTCGCAATGAGAATATGTGGAATGAAAAGCCCGTGCAAAATGAATTTTTCGAACTTAAAGCACAAGTTGAAAGCATACTAAAAAAACTCGGCATAGAAATTACGGGAAAAATTACCGTTTCCGACGATATTTTTGATTTTGGGTTGGAATACAAAAACAAAAACATTTCACTTTTCAGATTCGGTAAGGTAAATTCCAAAATTATCAAAAAGTTTGACATTGAAACACCTGTTTTTTATGCCGAAACCAATTTTGAAAACCTTATAAACCTATACGGCGACCACCAAATAAAATTTGAAGATTTGCCTAAATTCCCTGAAGTACAAAGGGACATTGCCGTCCTGATAGACAAACAAGTTACATTTAACGATATAGAAAAGCTTATTGCCTCGGTAAAATCAAAATTGATAAAAGAAGTGTTCTTGTTTGATGTTTACGAAAACGAAGAAAAATTGGGCAAAGGCAAAAAATCTTATGCTGTAAGACTTATCTTACAAGACAAAAATAAAACACTCAAAGACGAAGAAGCAAATAAAGTTATGTTCAAGATAATCAACAAACTGGAAAAAGAATTGAATGCGTCGGTAAGAAGTTAAAAAATATTTTTAACTATACAATTAAAAATAGCCGCCCCAAAGCGGCTTTTTTTATGGCATAAAACTTTCTGTAAAAC
>JALWKH010000297.1 GCA_026996635.1 Bacteroidales bacterium
TTGTTATTGAGCTTAAAATGCTGAAAATAAATATTTTAGTTTTCATGACGATGGTTTTTCATAATACAATATTAATGTTTATTGCCTAACAAATTACTTTTTTTTAATAAAAAAATTGAAAATTTTGTAAGAAAAGTTTGGTCGGTTTATTTTTTTTGATTTACATTTGCATTGAGATAACCTAAAAATTAAGTAATTATGAACAAAACTGATTTGGTAAATGCAATCCATGAAAAAACAGGGTTGAGCAAAGCTAAAGCTAAAGAAGCTCTTGACGCAATGATTGAATCCACAACCGATGCTCTCAAAAAAGGTGATAAAGTAGTATTGATCGGATTTGGAACTTTTTCAGTAAGACTCAAAAAAGGTGGACAAGTTAGAAATCCACGTACAGGCGAAATGATTAATGTAAAAGACAAAAACGTTGTTAAGTTCAAAGCAGGTGCTGAACTTAAAAAAGCTGTTGAATAATTTGATTTAGACAATTATTTTTTAAGCGGCTCGTTCTTTAATAAGGATGAGCCGTTTTTTTTATTATATTATGTGATTTTGATAGAAAAATTGTATTTTAGTGCAAAATTTTAAGTTATGGTTTTATTGCAAATAAATGTTGTGAATGACACGGTGCAAACTGTTTCACAAATCGCCGGACAGGCTAATGAAGCAGCAAACGGGCTTTCATTTTGGGATTTGACATTGAAAGGCGGTTGGATGATGGTGCCGATTTTGCTGTTTTCGGTGTGGGCTGTTTACATTTTTGTGGAAAGACTTCTGGTTATCAGCAAAGTCAGTAAGAATGACGATCATTTTATGGAAAAAATAAAAGATTACATTAAGGAAGGAAAAATAGAAGAAGCTATAAAGTATTGTGATACTTATGATCATCCCATTGCCAGAATGATAAAAAAAGGGATTTTGCGTTTGGGAAAACCTGTGAATGACATAAATGCCGCAATAGAAAATGTAGGTGCATTGGAAATTGCTAAGCTGGAAAAAGGATTGCCCGGATTGGCGACAACAGCCGGTGTAGCACCGATGCTCGGGTTTTTGGGGACAGTACTCGGTATGATACGGGCATTTTACGATATGGCGAATGTAGAAGGCGGAAACATAAGTGTACAAGTGCTCTCAAACGGTATTTATACAGCTATGGTAACCACGGTTGCAGGTCTTACCGTAGGTATTTTGGCATATCTGGCATATAACTTTTTGGTGGCAAAAGTGGAAAAAGTAGTTCACCAAATGGAAGCTGCCACTATTGAGTTTATGGACTTATTGAATGCACCTGCTGAATAAAAATTATAACTATGGCTCTGAAAACTAATAATAAAATAAGTGCAAGCTTCAATATGTCATCAATGACAGATTTGGTGTTTTTGCTGCTTATCTTTTTTATGATTACTTCTACTTTGATTTCTCCCAATGCACTGGATTTGGTTTTGCCGAAAAGTTCTGCTCAAACAACAAGACATCCTCAGGTAACAGTGTCAATAACAGACAATTTGATTTTTGCAGTAGATAAACAAGTTGTTGATTTTAATCAGATAGAACCTCTGCTGAAAGAGAAGCTGAAAGGAGTTGAGGAGCCTGTTATTTCTTTACACGCAGAAAAAGATGTGCCGGTGGATTGGGTAGTAAAAGTTATGGAAATAGCAAGGCGAAACAGATATAAAGTAATATTGGCAACAAGTCCGAAATAATGGCTAAAGAAGACAAAAGAATATACGGTATTTTAGGAACTTTGATTTTTCACGGGCTGATTATTGCCTTGCTGATGATGCTTGCCTTTAAACCGTCTCCACCTCCTTACCCTGATCCTGACGGTATTTTAATAAATTTCGGGGATGAAACCGAAGGTGCCGGTACCCAAGAACCAACAATGGAAAAGTCTAAACCCGAACCTCAACCGGAAGAAACACCGCAAAATTTAACACAGGACTATCAAGACGCACCTGCCATAGAAGAAGAGACCAAACCTGTTGAAAAGAAAGAAAAAAAGCCGGAAGAAAAACAGGTAAAACAAGAAGACCAACCTGAAGAAAAACAAGAACCGCAAATAGATCAAAATTCGCTTTTCCCTTCAAATTACAATTCTAATTCTACCTCACAAGGCAATTCTGAAGGAACAGGCAATGAAGGGTCCAAAGACGGAGATATAAACGGAACGGGAAATGTTGATTTGGGAAGGGGAATAAAAGGCATAACTTACAGCTTGAAAGGCAGAAGTGCCGTAAAGCTTACACCTCCCAAGTATCCTCCTAAAAATGTGGAAGGCAAAGTAAAACTTAAAATAATAGTGGACAGTGACGGAAATGTAATTTCTGCAACATTGGCACCCGGTTCCACCGCATCCGATCCCGATTTGATAAATGCCGCAATTGCCGCCGCTTACAAAACAAAGTTTACAAAAGATATTTACTCCATCAAACAGCAAGGTTATATTACTTACGAGTTTAAGCTGAGATAATATGAGGAAAATATTACTTATTGCACTCTTTTTTTTCTTTTCAAACTTTATTCTTTTTTCACAGGAGTACATTCAAGATTACAAAACAGGTAAAGACTTATCTGAAAATTTAGATGTTCTTCATGCTTCTTTAGGTGCATCATCCGGTATAAATAATTTGTCAGGTTTTTTTGGTTTGAATGCTGAATATTTTTTTTATAAGGGAATGGCTGTAGATTTGGGAGTCGGCTTCAGTACTTGGGGTATTAAAACTGGTGCAGGTTTTTCTTATCATAATATGTATGTGAATAATTTTTACTTAAGAGCAGCATATATTTTTGCGGCGGGGATGAGACTTGACAGTATTCAGTTAAAAGACATTCAGGGTAATATGAGAACATATACTGTTCAAATGCATGCGGCTCACGCAGGACAAATTGTTGTTGGTAAAGACTGGAGGGTAGGTAGCAGGAAAAACAGAATATTTTTTGAAATAGGTTATACTTATTTGTTAAACAAATTATTAAAAAAGAATTTAATGACTATCTGGGGGAATTATTATCCTTCAAACGAGAGTTTGTTTTTGTTATACTTGTTGGCGCCTCATGGTATTTCAATTGGTTTTGGCTTTATGTTTGGCCGCTAGTTTATAATGCTGTTACCTTTCCTATCAATAAAACATTTTACAATTGAAGAAGATAGTTTTGTTGAAGGTTAGGTG
>JALWKH010000298.1 GCA_026996635.1 Bacteroidales bacterium
GATGAATTTTACTTCTAAAATCAAAATTCGGCATTGGATATTCAATAATCATATTTTCTCCTTTGAGAGTCCGTTCCCAAAGATGTCATTTTTAACAACATCAACCTGAAAACATCATTTCGAAGATGTCATTTTGAACAACGTCATTCCGAATAACGTCAACCTGAACTTGTTTCAGGTTCTTCGGAATCTCCACATTTCGTTACAAGAATTATTTGGGTGGCATGTTATTAAGCGGGCTTCAGCTTTAGCCCTTTTTCAGAACTTTATTCGGTTTATTTCCTATTTTCTGATTTGGAATTAACAAAAAAGGCTGCCCGAAATGAGCAGCCTTTTTGTGTGTGAGAATGGATTGATTATCTTTCAGGTTGCAAAGAAATTACCGCATAACTGTTGTTATTTAAGAAGCGTTTTGCGGCTTCTGCAATTTTTTCTTTTGTAATGCTTTCAACCATTGAATTGTATTTTGTTGCGAAATCCGGATATTGACCCAGTTTTTCATATTTTTCCAATTGATACAACCAGTATTTGTTATCCCTGATTTTTACTTCATATTCTTTTTTCAATTTTTCTATTGTTTTCTTAAAATCGTCGTCACTTATATTTTTTACATCTTTCAGGCTGGATGCAATTTGTTTGATATTATCCACTATGTAGTCAACTGTATCCGGTGCACAACTGAAGAAAATGTAAATTCCGTATTGGTTTTTGGGGAACAGAGTGTAAGCTGCATGAGCGGATATACTGTATGTCAGGGCTTTTTCTTCCCTGATAGAATCAAGCAGCCTGTCTGTGAAGATTTCCGATACGGCTTTTATCAATATAGCATCTTCCAAAGAATATTTTGCATTTCCAGTATATACCATATAATCCATGCTCTTTTGATCCGTACCTTTTCTTGCTATTGATTTGATAACTTTGCCTACCGGTAATTCCGCACCGACATCCTTGAATTTTTCGTCTTTTTTGTCTGCAGGTAATCCTCCTATATATTTTTCAATAAGCGGTTTCATCTTTTTAACATCTATATTACCTACGAAAGTGAATGTAAAGCTGGCAGGATCTTCAAACCTTTCACGATAGATTTTGTGTACTTTTTTATAATCTGCCTTTTTCAACAGTTCAACGGACAGCGGTTGTGTATATTTACTTCTGCTGTGCAATACCATATTTATACTGTCGCTCCAAACGGATTGCGGGTCATTTGATTTGTTTTTCAAGAAGTCTTTGGTTTTTTCCATATAGGCTTCGTATGCTTCTTTGTCGTAGCGTGGGTGTGTAAAATACAGGTATGTCAATTGCAACATTGTTTCAAAATCGGACACGGTACTGTTGCCGCTTATGCCTTCAAAATTAAGTCCGATGTACGGAGTTACATTTACTTGTTTGTCAGACAGGTATTTGGTAAGTTGAACTTTGTTGAAATCTCCCACACCGCTTTCCATTATAACGTCATCTGCTATTCTTGCCGAAACATTGTCTTCTAATGAATACAAAGAATATCCGCCTTCACTGTATGAACTCATTCTAATGTCGTCGTCTTTGAAGTCTGTCGGTTTCAATATAACTTTTATCCCATTACTCAAAGTCCAAGTGATTGTGCCGGTTTTTTTGTCTTTTTCTTTTTTTACAACTTTACCGGGTTTTATTTCTTCGCTGATGAGCGGTTTGTTAAGTGATTCGTCTTTATATGGTTCCAATTTTTCTTTTTTTACTTCTTCTACGATTCTTAGCACTTCTTCTTCTGTCGGAACTTTTACATCTTTCTTTTCAGGTGCAGTAACAACTACAACCATATTTGAATCAATGATCCATTGATTGGCGAATTTGTTTACATCTTCCAACTTTATGTCGGGAAGAAGCTTTTGGGATATGTTGTATTCTTGTTCGATAGACATTATAGGGTCGTGTGTTATGCCGAAATTTTGGTGATATTGTGAAACAAAAACATTAGATTTGGTTTTATTTCTTTCGTTATATTGTTTTTCAATTTGCTTTAGCAATGTTTTTTTAGCCCTGTCCAATTCACTTTCTGTAAAGCCGTGTTGTTTAACTCTTTGGTTTTCTTCCAATACTGTTTTTAATGCTTCGGAGATTTTGTCATTTTTAGCTATTGCATAAGACATAAAAGCATCTCTTTTTCCGAGAAGATGCGAATAGAATGAAAATGCCATATTGTACGGACAGCCCGGTTTAACAGTTTTTTCTTGGAGACGTTGGTTAATCATTACATTAAAAAGATTTTTGGCAAGGTCTTCTTTGTAGTCTGCATAGGTAACTGTGGTATCCATCGGGAGTTTGTAAAGTACTTCTATCATAGAGTATGGTGTTTCTGGATCTGTAGCAACTTTTACTTTTATATCCTTGTGTCCCGGTATAGGCGGATAAACTCTTGGTCTTTCTTGAGTCCTTTTGGGTATTTGTGAGAATAATTTTTTTACTTGTTCCGCTACTTTTTTGGCATCAAAATCTCCTACTACGATTACTGCTTCAAGGTCAGGTCTGTACCAATCTTTGTAAAACCTTCTTAAATTGTCAGGCGGACATTTGTCAAAAATTTCCGGTTTGCCTATAGGTATTCTTTCGGCATATTTTGATCCGTAGAGCATTGTTGGGAAAGTCTTTCTCATAAGACGGTCTTGTGCACCCCTGCCAAGTCGCCATTCTTCGTGTATTACTCCTCTTTCCTTTTCTATTTCTTCGGTTTCGTATGAAACATTGTGTGCCCAATCGTACAAAATCATTAAACCCGTATCCAAATTAGAAAGTGTATCGAGTGGCACTTCTATTGTGTAAACTGTTTCGTCAAATGAAGTATAAGCATTTAAGTCAGCTCCGAATTTCATTCCTATTGATTCCAAAAATTGGATAAGTTTATGTTTGGGGAAATTCTTTGTGCCGTTAAAAGCCATATGTTCACAGAAGTGAGCCAACCCCAGTTGGTCGTCATCTTCCAACACGGAACCTGCATTTACTACAAGCATAAGGCTTGCACGGTTTTTTGGTTCAGAATTGTGTTTTACATAATAAGTTATGCCATTGTCAAGCTTACCTGTTATTACATCGGGATCTTGCGGCAATTTGTCTGTCAATTTAAAATCTTGGGCTACCGCCCCGAATGAAAACAGAATTAATAATAATGGCAGCAAAGCAC
>JALWKH010000299.1:0-12108 GCA_026996635.1 Bacteroidales bacterium
GTTCACGTAACGGAAGAGAATCAGAAAGTAAGAGACTCGGGATAAAAAAATTCGGCGGTGAATTTGTAAAAGCCGGAAACATTATTGTAAGACAAAGGGGAACACAGCATCATCCCGGAGACAATGTGGGTATGGGAAAAGATCATACTTTGTTTGCACTCGTTGACGGATATGTAAAATTCCGCAAAAGAAGGAATGACAAGTCTTATGTGTATGTAGTTCCTGCTGAGGACGAAAAGAAAAATTAAAATTCTTTCTAAAGATATGTTACAGGTCGCTTTTCTGAAAAATGAAAAGTGACCTTTTTTATTTTGTTTCCCTTCTGAAACTTTTTTACTACCTTTGCTAAACAACAATTGAGCTGCAATAAATGTCAAAAACCTGGAAAATATTTTTAACTTCCCTGCTTGTTGTTTTACTTGCCTTGTTTTTTTGGTATTTCAAAACTATTGTGATTTATGTTTTAGTAGCCGGTGTTATTTCTTTGATAGGACAACCTTTGATGAACTTACTGGCAAAAGTACAATTCGGTAGAATAAAATTACCTGTTTCCGTAAGGGCAATTTTAGTACTTATATTCTTTTGGGGACTTATTTACGGGTTTATCCGGATATCCTTACCTATAATCTTTTCGCAAGCGGAAGCCATTTCTAATATCAATGTGAAAGAACTTCAAGAAAAAATAAATGATCCGTTGTCTATTGTAGATAAGACCTTAAAGACTTATAACTTGGGTGGAGTAGATTACGACAAGTTAAACAATTATGTTACGGATAAGTTGAAGCAATTTATTGATATATCCGATTTGTCAAATATTTTGTCGAGTTTGATTAGGATTGTCGGAGAGTTACTTATTGCAATTTTTTCAATTACTTTTATTACTTACTTTTTCCTGACAGACAGTAATTTGTTTTATAAGATGATTTTGTTTTTTGTGCCGGATAAATATGACGACAGGTTTTTAAAAGCATTGAAACAAATCCAGCATTTGCTGAGCAGGTATTTTATCGGAGTCACATTGGAATCGCTTTTAATTACCATTCTGCGTACATTGGGCTTTACTCTGATATTGGGAATAGATTTTAAAGTAAGTCTTATAGTTTCGTTGTTTAGCGGCATTATAAATGTAATACCTTATGTAGGAAATATTATAGGTTACATTTTTGCGGTTGTTTATATTTACATAACAAATGTTAATTTGGACTTTTATAATGAGATAGTGCCGTTGTTGACCTATATGACCATAATTTATTATACGGTACAGCTTATAGATAATATTTTGTTCCAACCGTTGATTTATGCAAAAAGCGTGAAGGCACATGCGTTGGAGATTTTCCTTGTGATTTTAATGGCAGGGAGTGTAGGCGGGATTTTGGGAATGTTTTTGGCAATACCTACTTACACCGTATTGAGGGTAATTGCCAATGAGTTTTTCTCGCAGTATAAAGTTGTGAGTGAGATTACAAAGAATCTGGATAAGTAGATGGTTTCTTGTTGGGATTATTACCCGTATTTTTATTTTCCATCTCTCCGATAAAAAGCTTTTGTGAGGCTTTGAAGATAAATATGTTACATTTGCGGAATATTTAACATCTGTTAAGCACATCTATGATAAAGCGGGGAATTTTATTTTTATTGACCTTCTCTATAATAATGCTAAAAACATTTGAAAGCAGTAGTCAAGCAAATTCACAGTTTTTTGCAGAAGATAAAATCTATACGGGTTTTGTTATAAATAATTTTCTCAGCTACGAATCATTCCCCAAAACCTCTGCAGCTTTTATAAACGAACTCAAACTCGGATATAAAACATCAGGCAACGAAGAATGGCACCAATATTATAATTATCCCGAAGTTGCTATTTCATTCTTTGCAGGTAGTCTGGGAAACAAAAAAGAATTTGGCAATATCAAAGGAATTTTGCCGATTATTGATTTTTGCTTAAAAAACTCAAGTAAATATGACATAGATTTAAGTCTGGGTTGGGGAATAGCTTATTTCAACAAACCTTACGATTCTATAACCAATCCGCATAACATCCTGATTGGAAGCCACTTTACACATTTTGCAGCAATGTCCCTCTCATACCAAATACATTTAAAAAATAATTTCCGCCTTAACTTAACAGGTGCATACCTGCACGCTTCCAACGGGCATTATCAAGTGCCGAACGGCGGAATGAACCTTGCAACTATAGCGGTAGGAGCAAAAAAATATTTCGGTGAAAATAAGGTATTAAGCAGAACAGACAAAAAGACAATAAGAGAGAAAAAGGATTTCTATTTGAAATTCGGGTGCGGTATTCATGAATTTGCAGGAACATTGTATCCAACAGGCACGCCAAAATACAAAGTTTATACAGCCACCTTCCTTTACGGTAAGAATTACAAACCTTTTATTAAATATTTTATCGGTTTTACGGGTAAATTCTACGAAGCGTTTAAAACAACAATAGAAGAAGAAAACCTATACTCAAAAAACTTTTTTTTGAAATCATCTATCTTTACTTTTGTATTGGGTAATGAGTTTCAATTCGGCAATTTTGCAATATTTACCAACGGAGGCTTGAACATTTACACACCATTTGTCAAGCAACATGTTTACAAGAAAGAACACATTTACAACATTGACAACATTCTGGAATTATACATCAGTTCAAAACTGGGAATGAGATATTACCTTTTTGACCCGCAAACTTCAAAACACAATCTTTTCGTCTCATGGGCAATAAAAGCTAATTTCGGTAATGCCGATTTTACGGAAGTTTCTGTGGGAGTCGTTTTATGATTAGAAACCTGAGTCGTTGTGAAAATTTCACCCGTATTTTTCAATTGCATTTTGTAATATGTTTTTTATTTCGTCGGCAAGACTTTCAGGGCTTAAAACCTTTACCCTATCGCCGTGAGAAAGCAAGTCCATAATAAAATCTTCAGTCGGCACCAAGTTCAATTCTATCCTCAATTCATTTTCGTCATCTACGATAATCTTTTGGCTGTGGTGTACAGGTACGGTTTTTACATACTTGCCTTGTGCGGGGTCAAATGAAAGTACTACCCGAACAGGTTTAGCACCTTCTACGGTTATTATGCCGTAAAAGTCACGAAAGAAACCCTTTGCATCGAAGTTTGTGTATTTCCGGACGGGCAAACCGGTTTGTTCTATTCCAATAATCCTATCCAACCCGAAAGTCTTAATCAACCTGTCTTCTGTATCATACGCCAGCAAATACCACCTGTAGCGGAATTCTTTCAGTACCAACGGCTCAACATTGTATTCGTACCAGGTGTCGGCAATAAATTTTTTGTAAAACAACTTCAAAACTTTCCGCTTTTTAATTGCTGTAAGTATGTCTATAAAAAACTCTTTGCCTTTTGAATTCCTTTTGTCCGGCAGTACATAATCCGACAAATTCAAACCCAGATTGGCTGCGGCTACGGTGTGCAAAGAGTCCAAAATCCATTCGTTCTTTTTATAGTTTTCTTCGGATATGCGGTAAGTCTTATTTGCTTTGTCAAAATAAATTTCCACTCCGAAAATTTCTTTGATAAGTTTAATGTCTCTTTGGAATGTCCGTTGCGAGATGTTAAGATTATAACCGTAAATAGACCCTTGTGTTTCAAGGTGCCACTGTAAATCATCAAAACTTAAAGGGCGTTTTTTCAACTCGTTAAGGATAAAAGTGTGTCTGAGCAAAATTTCGTTGATTGCCATAACTTGAATTTTTTGGCAAGATAATAAATGCGGGCGACAAAATGTGTCGTTTAATAATTTTTTTAATTTGCAAATTGTATTTTCGGAAAGAATTATTTACTCGATCACTTCTTTTTCGATGTAAACGGGACGTTTTTTCTGTTCTTCAAAAATAAATCCGATGTAGATTCCCATTATTCCCAACACCAAAAACAGGATAGACGCCATAAAGGAAACCAAAACCACAATTGTAGTATATCCGGGCGGTGTATTTCCTACAAATTTCATCACGACAGAATAAATCGCCACCACAAAAGCCAACAATCCGAATCCCAATCCGAGATAAATACTCAAATAAAGCGGCAATTTGGAATATGAAACAATAGCTTCCATAGACAAAATGAAAAGTTTGGTAAGGCTGTAATTGCTTTTACCTGTAAATCTTTCGCCCTCTTCATATTCCACAAAGTCTTTCTCAAAGCCGATGTTTTGAATAATACCTCTCAAAAACAGGTTGCTTTCGGTAAATTGGCCGGTAATAATATTTTTTACTTTTTCGGTAACCAGAAAAAAATCACTTACTGCCGGATCAAATTTGAACGGTGAAATCAGGTTGATAAATTTGTAAAAAATCCAAGTTGTAAGTTTTTTTGTAATTCCGGTATTTCTTCTCGACTTCCTTTTTGCCAAAATTATTTCTTTGCCTTCGTTTACCGCTTTCCGGTACATTAGGTAAGCCACTGCCGGCGGGTGTTGCAAATCCGCATCCATACATACGATAAATTTGCCCGTAGAGTGTTTCAGTCCTGCAAGCATTGCCGCTTCGTGACCGAAATTCTTGCTGAAGTTTACAAGTTTTATCCGTGTATCGGGAGTTTCTTCTTTTGCTTTCAGGTCTCTGAGAACATCAAAACTATTGTCCGTGCTTCCGTCATTTACAAAAATCAATTCTTTAGACACGGGAATATCCGTTTTAATCACTTTCAACAGTTGTACAAGATTTTCTTCCTCGTTATATACCGAAATGACTATGGTTAGTTCAGGCTTCATTTGCGGAAGCAAATTTTTGCATAAATTTAATGTAAATAAAATAAACGATGAGACTAAAGCCAAGTACCGGAAAAAAAGAGTTGTAAGTATTGTAATCGGCGGAATTAATCAAAAACGGCGTGGCGGACAAAGGCAATGATGCCGCAATCAAAATCAAATGTGCGTATTTTTTTCGTTTCCACAGCCAAACGGCAAGCACAAGAGTAATCCATCCCAAATAATTAAAAGGCAAGGTTTGTGTCAAAATTCTCAACGTTCTTTTTGCCAAAATACCTAAATACCACAGCGGGTCGTTTTTTATGTCGCCGAGCACTTTTTCTTTCATTACCTCTTCGTACTCGTCAAAGTCGTCAAACTTTTTATAGTAAAGGCTGTCTTTGTCGTAATATTCGTCCAAATAATACTTGTGACCGTCATACTTCAAATCCATACCGTACTTTTTCTTCAACACGGGAATTGCATAATTGTACGCATCCCAATCATCGGGCTTATAGCCGTATTTTGTATCAAAATCCGCCAGTCCGCAATACATAGGGTGCCAAAACCTGTGTCCTTTTATCCGCTTGCCGGTATAAGGGTGTCCTCCGTATTTTTCTACCAGTTTGTAAGTTTGTTCAAATTTGTAATCGAAACATTTTTCAATACCTGATTTGGTAAAAATAAATGCGGCAATCGAAATAACAGCAAGTGCCAGTCTCACGCTCCATTTGGTCTTGGAAAGCAGGTAAATTATAACTGCCGAAAGCAAAACTACAGCAAATTCGTTTCTGATTTCTGACACAAAGCCGGTAAATATGCCGGAAAACAAAGCGATAAACAGGTGTCTGACTTTAATCTTGAATGATCTGTCTCTTTGATAAATAAATTTCAAATTGACGGCAAGAATAATCAAAAACGCCGAACCGAGAAGTGCAAAAATATTGTTTCTGCCATACACTTCGAAAATGAAAAACGGGGTGATGTTTACGGTGAGTGCAATTATTGATCCGAGTACGGGCTTGCCAATGCTTTTGAATGCAAAAAGAATTGAAAGCAAGGCAATAACGAAAATCAATGCGTTAAAAAGTTTTATTGATGGATTTTTCGGACTTCCGTTCAAAAGTGCATCGGGCATATATGCGATTATACGCAAATTTTCGCCCAAACGGCTCCAGTGCTTGTACTCCATAATCAAATTGTGTCCGTTTTGCTTGATTTCTTTCCAAGCACCTTCTTTTGAATACTCCGGAGCAGGATTCAACGTGGCAAGCGGGAAGTAACCGGTATAGTAGAAAAAATAAATGAACTTGTATGCTTTATCGGGGGCAAAGCCTGAAGTTCCGTTTCGTGATTGAATGCGTGGAATAGGGTAGTTTCGCGAATAAATATAAAGAGCTGTATTAGAGATGAGTATAAACGAAAATGTTATCCAAAAAATGTATTGCGGAGAAAGAAGTTTTCTTAAGAGTTTTTGCATTTAATTATAAACCTTTATTTTCTGTTTTTTTCTTAAACCAATAGAAAACCATATAGCCAAATGATTACCTGACAACTTATAATAACCGTATGAACGTGGAGATACAAACATATTGTCAAACAAGTATTCGCCTTCCATTAAATTTTTGAAATTTACAACATATATCAATTTAGCAGATAATAAGGTCTTTTTAAGTGCATAAGATGCCCCCACTCCAACAACAAAACTCCCGTAAAAAGGATTCTCCGAGCTGTCAACCCTTAATCCGAAAACTTCTCTGGATTCGGTATCATCTTCATTATGAACAATAATATCCATATAACTTTCACCATTAGGGAAATACATTGCTTTAAATCCTGTAAGTAGATTCAAAAATAGATTATCAGTAGCTTGTGTTCTATACCTAACAAGAAAAGGTATTGAAAAAGAGTACATAGCATAGAATTTATCACTCATTGTTATATCACTCTCGTAATTAGAATAAAGATCTTCTTTTTTTATGTTTAAGTCTATGTTATAAATAGGCTCTAACGTTATAAATCCACCGGTAATAAAAGACCATCTTTTTGCAGGAAAAAAATCATATTCAATTCCTGCAACATAACTGGGAATAGGCTTGTTTTTAAAGGTATAAGTTCCGTATTGTGGTTCCAATTTTGCTTTATCATACAATGCAGGACCCAAAAAAATACTCCACTTTTTATAATTGCTTAATTTTTCAAAATAAGATTGACCGTAAAAATGTATTGACGTTATTATTGTTATAATAATTTCTACAATTAAAACTCTCAACATACTAAAAGCAATTTACAAAAAAGCCCCCGTAACGAGGGCTTTTTATATGATTTAGTCAACCATTATTACAAGGTATTTCGAAACGCTCCAGAATTTATCCGGATCTTTTATTACGAGTTTTTCAATAAGTTTGCCGTCATCGTTTTTTACAAATTCATAAGATCCTGCCGGGTGACTGGTTACAAGTTCCGCTTTTTTTGATGCAATTGGAATTTCTTTTACATCTCTTATGTCGATAGTGGTAAAATAGTTTTTGTTAAAATCTTCACGGAGTTTTGATATGCGTCCTATACCTACAAAACCGCCTGTACGAGTTATAACTCCGTTTTCCAACAATTCTTTTTTATTCCCGATAACATAATAAGCGGTATGAAGTTCTGTATCTTGCTTATTTATTGTTTCGTCTTTCTTCACATTTTCAATGGATAGTGAATCAACATTGTGTTCCAAGGCGGTAATTTGAATATTCATATTTTCCAATTTGGTTTTCAATGCTGCTATTTCCGTGTCTTTTGCTGCAAGTTGTTCTTCTAATTTGGCAATAGTTTTTTTCAGCGATTTTATTTTCAGACCTGCACCTCTAAGCCTTTTTTCCAATTTTCTCAGCTTTTCTTTGTTTTCTTGCAAAAGGTTGTAAATAGTTTGAATGTCTTTGTTTATTTGTTCTTTAGCTTCGGGGGAATTTTCGGCATTGGTAGATGATATGTCTATAATGTGTTCTTTTTCTTTAATTGTTTTCAAGTTCTCTTGAATGTCGGTAAAGGCACTGAAAAATTCATCTACAATACTGTCTCTTTCATTAAGAGCTTGCAACAAGCTGTCTTGTTTTTGTTGCATTTGTTTCAGTTCTTCTTCGTGGTTGTTGCAAGATGCCATAAAAAGCACTGCAATAAACGGAACCGCTAATTTTAAAATGTTTACTTTCATAATGTTTAATTTTTTGAGTGTGCAAATGTATTTTAATTTTTTCATTTAATAGGTTATTCTTCTAATCCGGATATTTTACTCTAGTGTGATAAATGTTTTGCAATTTAACTTTTAACAGAGCCTTTGCCGTAGAAATATCTTGCAGAGTTAATGTGCTGTCGTCAAATTGTCCGTTTTTAAATTGATTATCAATTATTTTGTCAACCAACTTGCCGATTGTTTCAGGAGTATATTCGTCTAACGAACGGGATGCTGCTTCTATTGCATCACACATCATCAGAATTGCAGTTTCTTTGCTGAAAGGTTTCGGGCCGGGATACCTGAATAGTTCTTCTTTTATTTCTTTGTCAGGATTTTCTTGTTGGTATTTTCTGTAAAAATATTCTACCCTGCTTGTTCCGTGGTGTGTTTTTATAAAATCTATTATTTGATTGGGTAATTTATGTTTTTTTGCCAGTTCCACACCTTTTGTAACGTGTCCGACAATTATCGATGCACTTTGCAAAGGAGATAGTTTTTCGTGGGGATTAAATTTTCCGTGTTGGTTTTCCGTGAAGTAATCGGGGTTGTACAGTTTACCTATATCGTGATAAAATGCACCTGTTTTTACCAACAAAGCATTTGCACCGATTTTGGTTGCCACTTCGTAAGCCAAGTTGGCTACTTGAATGGAATGCTGGAAAGTTCCCGGAGCTTCTTCCGACAATTGCCTGAGTAAAGGTTTGTTTGTATTTGACAATTCGACCAGAGAAATGTCCGAAAGCAATCCGAATGTTCTTTCAATTACGTAAATTAAGCTGTATGACAAAAGTAAAAAGATTGAATTAACGGCAAAGTATGCATATCTCATAAAATCAATGTCAAATAAAGAGTTGCCGCGGATAAGGTTAAAAGCGGTAAACAAAAACGAATATACCAAGAAAGCGTATAAAGATGCCCTTATAAAATGAGACCTGCTTACAAAGTTTCTCATTGCAAAAACAACAATGATGCCGGCTGACAGGTTGTAAAACAAAAATTCATAAGGATGTGGTGCTAAAATACTGAGCAGTAATAAAATGGAAGTATTGGACAAAATAGCGGTTTCTTCGTCGTAAAAAGCCCTGAAAATAATCGGGATAAGGGTAAACGGAATCAGGTATATACTGTCTTGAGAGTATTTTACAGCCAAAAATGTAAATGCACCGAACAATAAAATCATAAGCAGTGAGAGAATGTGCGGAACAAAAGCTTGGTTGCGAAAGCGGAATTCTATAAAAATAAAATTTATCAACAGAGCTATGACCAACATAATAGCGTAACCGCCCAGAACACGATTAATGTGGTGGGATATTACTTTGCTTTCATATTCTTTTTTCAGTGAATTTAAAATTTGCAACTTATGTTCGTTGACAAGTTCACCTTTGGCTATTATTAATTCACCTTTTTGCACCATTCCTGTTGTTGATGACACTGTGGAAAGAAGGTTATTCAGCTCTTTTTCTGTCATAGTAGCGTTGTAAAACACATCGGGAACAATGTATCTTTCTATATTCAGTTCATTTATAAGCCTGTTTTTTCCAGTGATGTCCGATTTATTTACAAATTCTTTAATTTTTTCTTTACAAATTTTTGAAGCTGACTTCGGAGTAAGAAGTTTTGAAACAGGTAGTTTCCGCAAGTATGCACCCGAAATAAAAGTTACCGTATCTTTTCCGATTTTCTTTTTGTCGTGTTCAGATATTATTCCGGGATTATAAACACTGTCTATCAAGTGTGAAGTGAAGTCGTAAAACTCAATCAGGAACTTTTTGGCTTTTTCATCATTATTTCCCGCAAAAAAATTGTTAGTTGCAGATGTAATTTTATCTAAGACTTGTTTTTCAACTCCTTGTTTTTTTTCTACATACGGAAAAAAATGTGAAGTTAAAGAGTCTTTTTCTGCCTTTATTTGGCCTTCTGTTTTGTAGATGGGAAAGTCAAACGGAGCTATAAGATTTTCGTATTGCCAAGGTTTATTCTTTTGGAAATAGTAGCCCAGTTTGTGTTGAAGCGGGAAAAGGTACAAGATAGTTGCCAGTACAATCAAATAAAGTCCTGCTGTAATGATATATTGTGAAGTTTTTTTCATTTTCCTGCTTTGTTATTCGGCAAATCCATTTTGAGAATTTCGGTTAATTAACTTTTTCAATACTGTTGTTTTCAAATTTGTAAGTAGTTGCAGGATGTTGTTTTATCAGGTCATAATCGTGTGTTGCTACAATAACCGCCGCATTTCCCGTATTTTGAATTTCTTTAAGAATGGATAAAATCTCCGATGAAGTTTCAGGGTCAAGATTTCCTGTAGGTTCGTCAGCTATTATCAATTCGGGCTCGTTAAGTAATGATCTGGCAATTGCAATTCTTTGTTGCTCACCGCCTGACAACTGGTGCGGCATAGAATATATCTTGTCTATAAGTCCTACTTTATCCAAAACTTTTTCTATTTGTGCATTTATTTCGTTTTTCTTTTTCCAACCTGTGGCTTTCAGGACAAAAAACAGGTTGTCGTAAACACTCCTGTCACTTAACAGCTGAAAATCTTGGAAAATTATCCCGAGTTTTTTTCTTAATGCTGCTATTTGCCGGTGTTTAATATTTTTCAAATCAAAACCGCACACCACTGCATTACCGTATTCCAAAGGCAGTTCCGCATACATCAATTTCAAAAGAGAAGATTTTCCGCTGCCGACTTTCCCTATGAAATAAACAAAGTCTCCTTTGTTTACTTCCAGCGATACATCTTTGAGTATAAGTTTTTTCTTGATAAAAATATCTACATTTTCCAGCTTTACGAGTTGAGATTCCATAATTTCGGCAATAAGTTTGTTGAAACAAAAATACAAGAAATTTGACATTTTTATGTAATTTGCAGGAATAACTTAAAAATCGTTACTTTTGCATTGTCAATCTTCCGGAATGGTAAAAAAAACTTTCGTCATATTATCCTTTGTAATCCTTGCAATAACTTCCCACGCAGGCATCGGTTATTTAGATTCTTTGGTTTCAAACAAAACCGACACCGAAAAAATAGTTTTGCTTAATGATTTTATTCAAAAGTCCGACTCACTTCCGCAAGTAATGGAAGCAAAGCAAATGCTGGCCACTCTTTACCGGAAAACGGGCAACTTAAACAAATGGTATGAAACTTACATTAGCCTTGCGGATGACTACAAAAAAATCGACTTTTTCAAAGTAATAAAAACACTTAAATACCTTGAAAAGGAATTAACCGCAACTATCCGTAACGACACTTTGCTTGCAGCTCTGTACAAAAAAATGGGAAGGACTTATGAAGAAAAAAATGATTATGAAAAAGCGGGACAATATTACCTGAAAGCATTGAAGACTTACCGGAAAATAAATGACAAAAAGGGTATAGCTTCATCTTTGAACAGCTTGGGTCTTATTTATTACTATCAAGGTAATTACGATTTGGCTTTGAAAAATTTTAATCAAGCTTTGCCTTTGGTTGAAGAAATGAAATTTGATTACGGTATTGCAAGTATTTTGAGTAATATCGGAATAATTTACTTATACCAAGACAAATTGGATAGTGCGGAAAATATTTATTTGAAAGTTCTTGAACTTGACAAAAAGCTGAATGACAAGTATGAAATGTCCCAAACCTACAATAATTTGGCATTGATATATCAAAAGAAAAAAAACAGGAACAAAGCGGCATTTTATTTTAAAAAAATTGATGATATTAAAAAAGAAATAGGCGATAAAGCGGGACAAGCGTCAATATATACAAACCTGGCAACCCTGTTTATCGAAAAAGGTGATTACGAAGCTGCTTTGAGATATTTAAACCGTGCCGAACGTATTGCAAAAAAAATTGACTCCCGTGAGTTTTTGAAGAATATCTACAACAATTATGCAACGGTTTACGAAAAATTAGGTGATTTCAAAAATGCTTACTTCTATGAAGAAAAGTATGTAGAGCTAAAAGACAGCTTGATAACGGAAGAAATGCAAAAGCAACTTTTGACGCTTCAAACCAAATATGAAACGCAGCAGAAAGAGCAGGAAATCAAAATGCAGAAAATAAAACTTGCAAAAGTCGAAGCTGAAAACAAGCAAAAAGCTCTAAAGCTGGAAAAAGAACGCCTGCTACGAATAGTTTTATCCGTAGGATTTTTATTGTTGGTTATCGGTATATTATTTAT
>JALWKH010000299.1:12118-12838 GCA_026996635.1 Bacteroidales bacterium
ATTATTTATTTACCGCAGTTACCGTCAAAAGCGTAAATTGTCGGAAGAACTTGTCAGGAGAAATCAAGTGATTGAGTCAAAAAACAACAAACTAAACCAATTATTAAGCGAAATAGAAAAACAAAAGCAACATATAGAGCTGATTCACAAGGAATTATCCGAAAGTATCGATTATGCTAAACGCTTGCAAACCAGCATATTGCCGGATGTAAATATCCTGAAAAAAAACATAAAGGATCATTTCATTATGTTTTTCCCGCGTGATAAAGTAAGCGGAGATTTTTATTGGTGGGCACATGTTGAAGGGCATACCGTAATAACAATTGCAGATTGCACGGGCCACGGAGTACCCGGTGCTTTTATGAGTATGTTGGGTATGAGTTTTCTTCGTGAGATAGTGGAAAAAGAATATATTACCCACCCGGGAATAATATTGAAGAGATTGAGGAAGGAAATCATTAAAGCACTTAAACAAAGAGGAATACCGGGCGAACAAAAAGACGGTATGGACATGTCGCTTATTTCTATTAACCACAAAGACGGTATTCTGCAGTTTGCCGGAGCCAATAATCCCGTATATATTGTTACGGACTCAGAATTAAATTTAGTTGATGAGTCTAAAAATCCGGTAAAACAATTCCCTGAAGAGAACGGCAACCTAAAGCTATTTGAGATTAAACCTGATAAGATGCCTATAGCCATTTACGAAAGAATGGAAAA
>JALWKH010000300.1 GCA_026996635.1 Bacteroidales bacterium
ATTCTAATGTTTTTGTGGTGTTTATTATGAAAATAAAAAATTAGTTTCTTAAAAATAATTGAATTTGTAAATTATGAATTAAAAAATTCAAATTATTGATAAACCACCTCTTTATTCACTTTTACCTTTATTTAATAAAATTTGAAATATTCTTGTTGATAATCAGCTAGTTTTCTGTTGTTTGCGGGTGCATAGCCATTGTGTTTTTACCTTTTGGGAGTGTGTCAATTGTTAAAACTGACATTGTTTTGTTAAATTCGGACAAAGAGAAGCCGAAAAAATATGGCAGATTACCAAGTATGGTTTTACTTTGCAAATGTATCCTTTTCATGACTCGGCTTTTTTTCAAAGGATTCAAATTATCCCGGGCAGGTTTATCTCCCGGGATTTTTTATTTGGGGAACTCTTTTGCTTCATCTCCAAAAAAAGAATAACTTTGTAACATTAAATCATTACCTTATAAATGAAAAGGAAAAACCCTCGCATATTTTTTTTCTTGATTATTCTGTTTTTTGTCATGCCCTTTTTGTCTTTCTCACAATTTTATAACGGGCATCAAATGAAATTCGGCAAAAACCGCTTGCAATACAATGATTTTGTATGGCAATATTACCGTTATCCCAAGTATGATATATATTTTTATCAGGACGGGAAAAACCTTGCTGACTTTGTAGCAAAAATTGCACAAGACCAAATTTACAAACTCGAATATTTTTTTCAATACGAATTGCAGAAGCGTGCTCTGATTTTGGTTTACAACAAATTGTCGGATTTCAGGCAATCAAATGTTGGATTAAATTCGTCGGACGAAGAATATAACATAGGTGGTACAACACAAGTAATTGAAAATAAAATTTCCGTTTACTTCGAAGGAGATCACCGCAAGTTTGAAAAGCAAATAAGGGAAGAAATATCAAAAATCTTCCTCAATGAAATGATTTTCGGCACATCTTTCAAAACAAGGCTGGCAAATAGTACTTTAATGTCATTTCCGGATTGGTTTTTGAGCGGATTGGCTGCTTATCTTGCTAACGAATGGGATATTGAAACAGACAACAGAGTAAAGGACGGTATATTGAGTGGCAGATACGAATATTTTAATTCACTTGCCGGCGATGATGCAAAATATGCCGGTCATTCCATTTGGTATTTTATTGCCAAGCAATACGGAAGAAATACCATTCCTAACATAATTTACATTACAAAGCTAAGTAAAAACAGCGAGTCGGGATTTATTTTCGTTCTTGGTACGGGTATGAAGATGCTGAGTATGGAATGGCTAAATTTCTTTGACCAAAGATATTATGCAGAAGACAGTAAAAGAAAACCTGTAGATTTCCCAAATGTCATAAAAAAGGTAAAAAAGCAAAGGGTTTACCAACATTTAATAGTAAATCCCACCAATACAAACACAGTTGCTTATGTTACAAACGAACTCGGTAAAACGAAAATCTGGATTGAAAACATTTCAACTCATAAAAGAAAGAAAGTTATAAGACGCGGCAATAAATTGCAACAAATAACAGATTATACAAATCCTGTAATAGCTTGGCATCCGACAGGCAAAATTCTTGCTTTCACGGAAGAATACCAAGGTAATGTGTTATTTAATATTTATGATACGGAAGAAAAAACCATAAGCACAAAAAAACTTGTCGATATTGAGAAAGTTTTGAGTATGGATTATTCGCCCGACGGTTTCAATGTGGTTATGTCGGTAGTTCGCAACGGGCATTCCGATGTAGTTGTTTACAATGTGGTGGGTAATACTTTCTCGTCAATTACCGATGATGCTGCAGATGATTTGGAACCGCATTTTATAGATAATGGTGAAAATATAATATTTGAATCTAACCGCAAAACCGAACAAAATCCTGCAAATGAAGACAGTTTACTGCAAGATACTTACGACTTATATATTGCCGACTTCAAAAGTAAGCCCATTTCACAACCTGCTACTTTAACAAAAATTACAAATACTCCGCTTTCCAACGAAAAAGATGCTTGGCAGATTGCAACGAATACATATTTTCACAGTAGCGACACAAACGGGATTGTAAATTTAGCCGTTTCAAAATTTGACAGTACCATAAGTTATATCGATACGGCAATTCATTACAGATATTTTACCAATACTTATCCGGTATCCGATTTTAACAGGAATATCCGGGATTTTTCACTTGAATCAAAACATTTACTTCCATCTGTTTTTTATTACAACGGAACCAATGTGGTAACTATACTTGATACAAAAAATTACAGCCCGGATTCGATAAAACATCCTGATTTGACGCTTTTTAAAAGGGAAATTATTAAGCAAGCAAAAAAGAAAAAAGAAAAGAGTAAAAAGAAAGAAGTCCCGAAGGAAGAAAAAGATTTTAAATCCGGTAATTTTCCGCCGGTGGACACTTCCAATATTGACATAAACAATTATATTTTTACAGTTTCGGCAGAAAGACTTAAAACGGTTTCAATGGGCAGTGCTGCAAAAAATGACAGTATTGCACCAACGCGTAATGATGAGATTAAAAAGCCTAAACTGTATCTTACTTCTTTTTACAACAACTATGTGGTAAATCAAATTGACTTCGGGTTCTTAAATACTTCTTATCAGGCATTTACCGGAAGTGCGGTTTATTTTAATCCCGGACTTAATGTTTTGTTTAAAATAGGAGCTGTTGATCTGTTTGAAAATTACAGGATAACCGGAGGTGTAAGATTTGCAGGCAATTTTGACAGCAATGAGTATTTGGTAAGTCTCGAAAACCTGAAAAGCCGGATAGACAAACAATGGGTTTTTCACAGGCAAGCGTATTTAAATGCTTCCGATAACACCCTGATAAAAACACATTCTCACAATTTTATGTACATAACCAAATATCCGTTTTCGCAGGTAAGTGCAGTAAGAGCTACAGTAAATGCAAGATATGACCGCAATGTAACATTAAGTACAGATATTCAAAACCTAAACGAACCAACACAAAACACTTACTGGGAAGGATTAAAATTGGAATACATTTTTGACAACACCTTTAATCTCGGACTCAATCTTTATTCTGGAACAAGGGCAAAAGTTTTCGGTGAATTCTACAATCAACTGTTGGAGAAAAAAACAGATATTTA
>JALWKH010000301.1 GCA_026996635.1 Bacteroidales bacterium
GCCTTTATCTATTAAATTTTATAATAATATTCAACAAATCGATAATCTTAATAATGAAAACAGAAAAAAAATATTATACAATAAATACACATTAGTTCTGAACGATTATAAAACTAAACTCAACACAATCTCAAACATAGACGAAAGCATAAGAATGCTTAGCGAAGCAAACTCATTTTTTGAAAAAATTATCAAGTTATATTCAAGTGAAACTAAAGAATTAAAAAAACAACTTAAAAAAGCTAAAACCGTAGAACAAATAAAAACAGTAATTAACCAATTCTGAGACTATATAAAAAAGCCTGCCCGCAAAATCACGGGCAGGCTTCCACCACTCAGGCCTATGAAAAACTACCTTAAGCGGCTACTTTATCTTGCTTGAACACTATCTTTTCTCCGTCAAAATCTATTGTAATCTTATCATTCGATGTAATTGTACCTGCTATCAGTGCTTTAGCCAGCTCATTCAGCACTTCACGTTGAATCATTCTCTTTATCGGTCTTGCACCGAATTGCGGGTCAAATCCTTCTTCGGCTATGTATTCTACAGCCTTTTCAGTTACTTCAATGTCAATATTTTGTTTTTCAAGCATCTTCTTAACCCTGCTTATTTGCAACCTTACTATTTGCTTAATTTCTTCTTTTGTCAGCGGTTTGAACATTATTATGTCATCAACACGGTTCAAAAATTCAGGTCTTATTCGTTTTTTAAGCAATTCAAACAATTCTTCTTTTGTTTTTTCTATTACTTTTTCTCTTTCTTTCGGGTCGTCACTCAGTTTTTTGAATCTTTCTTGTATAATATCCGAACCCAAGTTCGATGTCATTATAATTATGGTATTCTTAAAGTTTACCACACGACCCTTGTTATCCGTAAGTCTTCCGTCATCAAGCACTTGCAACAGGATGTTGAATACATCCAGATGTGCTTTTTCTATTTCGTCGAACAATACCACCGAATAAGGTTTTCTTCTCACCGCTTCTGTAAGCTGGCCGCCTTCTTCGTATCCGACATATCCCGGAGGCGAACCGATAAGGCGTGAAACCGAATGCCTTTCTTGGTACTCGCTCATATCAATACGGGTCATCATATTTTCGTCGTCAAAGAGGTATTCCGCCAATGCTTTTGCTAGCTCGGTTTTACCTACACCCGTTGTACCCAAGAATATAAACGAACCTATAGGCCTGTTCGGATCTTGAATGCCTGCACGGCTACGCCTTACCGCATCGGCTACCGCTTGTATAGCTTCATCTTGTCCTACTACGCGTTTATGCAATTCTTCTTCCAAGTGCAAGAGCTTTTCTCTTTCGCTTTGCATCATCTTGCTTACCGGTATGCCCGTCCACTTCGACACGATTTCGGCAATGTCTTCCACACCCACTTCTTCTTTGATAAGCGGTGTTTCGCCTTGATATTCTTGTAGTTGCTTTTGCAATTCTTCTATTTTTTGTTGGGCTGCCGGTATCTTTCCGTATCTGATTTCGGCTACTTTTGTGTAATCGCCTTCTCTTTCTGCTTTTTCAGCTTCAAATTGCAATTGTTCTATCAAAGATTTTTGTTCGTGTATTTGCTTAAGTATATTCCTTTCGTTTTCCCATTTAGCCTTAAGTTCGTCTCTCTTTTGAGACAATTCGGAAATAACCTTATTCAGTTGTTCGAGTTTTTCTTTGTCGTTTTCGCGCTTAATTGCTTCCCGTTCGATTTCGAGCTGCATTATTTTTCTTTCCAGCTTATCAATTTCTTCCGGCACAGAATTCATTTCCAGCCTAAGTTTAGCTGCAGCTTCGTCAATAAGGTCAATAGCCTTATCGGGAAGTTTGCGGTCTGTTATGTACCTGTGAGACAGTTCAACAGCCGCAATTATCGCTTCGTCTTTAATCCTTACTTTGTGATGGTTTTCGTATCTTTCTTTAAGCCCGCGCAAGATAGAAATTGCATCTTCTACGCTCGGCTCGTCAACCATTACCATTTGGAAACGGCGTTCGAGTGCTTTATCTTTTTCAAAATACTTTTGGTATTCATCCAAAGTTGTGGCACCTATGGCTCGGAGTTCACCCCTTGCCAACGCCGGTTTCAAAATATTTGCGGCATCCATTGCACCTTCGCCCTTACCGGCACCTACCAATGTGTGAATTTCATCTATGAACAAAACTATCCTTTCGTCGGAGTTTACAACTTCCTTCACTACAGATTTCAACCTTTCTTCAAATTCACCTTTGTATTTGGCACCGGCAATAAGAGCACCCATGTCGAGTGCATATATTATCTTATCTTTCAGGTTTTCAGGCACATCACCTTTCACAATCCTGTGAGCCAAACCTTCTACAATTGCAGTTTTACCCACACCGGGCTCACCTACCAAAATAGGATTGTTCTTTGTTCTACGTGACAATATCTGCAATACACGCCTGATTTCTTCATCTCGGCCGATTACGGGATCGAGTTTACCCGTACGTGCCATTTCATTGAAGTTAATAGCGTATTTTTCCAATGCTTGGTAAGTGTCTTCGGCAGATTGAGAAGTTACACGGCTGCCTTTTCGCAAGTCTTGAATAGCCTTTTTGACATCTGCCACGGTAAGACCTGCATCTTTTAGCAAACGTGCGGTTTCGTCACCACCGTCCACTATTGCCAAAAACAGGATTTCCACGGAAATAAATTGGTCTCCGAATTCCTTTGCAAATTCATTCGCTTTACGGACTACAGAATTTGCATCCCTCGACAAATAAGGTTGTCCTCCGCTTACCTTCGGATAACCTTCCACAATTTTTTCAACGGACTTTCTTATAATTTGTCCGTTTGCACCTGCTTTGGCAAAAATATAATTCAATATATTTTCGTCTGTTTCAAAAATACCCAACAGTAAATGAGCCGGTTCTATGGCTTGGTTTTGATGACTTTCAGCCAGTTGAACGGCTTTTTCTATTACCGATTGGGCTTTGGTTGTGAAATTATCTAAATTCATACTTTTTTCCTCCTTTTTTTGTTTTTTGCCCTGTTTACATCAAGTTTTTTGCCATGTTGATTTTAATGACTTTTTGTCCGAAAAGCGTAAGATTTTATGGCAAAATGGCGGTTTTTTTTAATCCAGATTGTTCAATAAATAGCCC
>JALWKH010000302.1 GCA_026996635.1 Bacteroidales bacterium
CTATACCCCTCAGTCTTTCTTGGACGTAACCACATAAAATTTTTAGTTATTGTTCCTACCGCAATATGGTATTTATTATAAGTAACTCTTAGATCTTGATATTCTTCTTTTGATAAATTAATTATTTCATCAAGCATTTTTATAGACTTCTTTGCTGCTTTATTTTCCCAATAAGTTCTATCCACAGTCTCTAAACCTAAATCTTCCTCATCTTCTGGGGATTCATATATATCAAGTACTTTAACGAAATCAAGAAATATCTTATCATCATATTTCAAGGCATTCAATTGAATAGCAATGATTGGTATAGATTTATTCATTAATGAAATAACATTAAAAAACCTATTAGTAATTTGCTCAGCAATTAAAACAGCTTTATGCTCTCTAGAAGGATATCTCCTTCTTTCTATATCCCAATACTCTATCGTTCTGATTATATGACTTTCATCAGTCGCACCCAGCATAATTTCTACCTCATACATGGTTGATGAATCAGAACTTATCATTAAAAAATCTAATCTCCCTCCTGTAGATTGTTTCTTTTCTCTCCTAAAAACTTCTAATTCTCCTAATCCTAATATACTAGGGTCTTTTTCTATTATATCTTGTAACCATTTTTCAGAAAAATGCTCTTTTAGATTAATTTTCTCAGCTTTTGTGTATTTCATAATTTATGTTTTTAGAAAAATATCCTACTCTCCAACAAAATACTTCTTCATCCTCGAAAAGAAACTGTCTTTTTTGTCTTTTTCGGCAGGTGGAACAAAATTCTCCGATTTGCCTAATTTCTCTAAAATGCGGCGTTCTTCTTTCGTAAGTTTTTTAGGCACCCACACATTTATATTCACAAAGAAATCGCCCTTATCTCTCCTACCGTAAACGGGTAATCCTTTGCCTTTCAACCTCAAAATCTTAGAAGGCTGGGTTCCGGGTTCTATTTTTATCCGCACCTTACCGTCCAATGTAGGAATTTCAACTGTTGTTCCAAGTGCAGCATCAACAAAGCTCAAATGTAAATCATAGTGAAGATTTTCACCGTCACGGATAAAATGCGGATGTTCTTTTTCGTGTATTTCTACAATCAAATCCCCGTTTATGCCTCCACGCTTTGGTGCATTGCCTTTGCCTTGATAGCGGAGTTGCATACCGTCTTCCACTCCGGCAGGTATATTGATTTCCAAAATTTCTTCTTTCTTTATCACACCTTCGCCGTTACAATAGCTGCAATTTTCGGAAATAAGCCTGCCTTCGCCACCGCAAGTCGGACACGCCGAAGTGGTTTGAACACGACCGAAAAACGAAGAATGCACTTGTGTAACCATACCGGAACCGTGGCAAGTGGGACAAGTTTTGAAAGCCGTCCCGTTTTTTGCACCTGTTCCGTTACAATGCGAACAAGCTACATATTTTTTTATCTTGATTTTCTTGGTTACGCCTTTTGCAATTTCTTCGAGTGTAAGCGATAGCGAAATCCTGATGTTCGACCCCTTATTCACTCTCTTCCGGCTACTACGCCTGCCACCGAATCCGCCACCAAAACCTCCTCCGAAAATATCACCGAAAATATCGCCGAAGCTCGAAAAAATATCGTCCATATTCATTCCGTCAAACCCACCGCCACCTGCACCACCTACTCCTGCATGACCGAATTGGTCGTACCGTTGCCTTTTATCAGGGTCACTCAAAACACTGTATGCTTCGGCAGCTTCTTTGAATTTTTCTTCTGCTTCTTTATCTCCCGGGTTGCGGTCGGGGTGGTATTTCAACGCTATTTTGCGGTAAGCCTTTTTTATTTCTTCTATGGTTGCTTCGCGCGAAACACCCAATACTTCGTAATAATCCCTCTTGCCCATAATTCATTACTTTTCGTCGTCCTTATAATCTCCCACTACAACCTTTGAATGTCGTAAAATCTTGTCGTTAAGGTAATAACCTTTTTCCACAACATCGACAACCTTATCCTTCTTTTCGGGGTCGTCAACAGGTATTTTCGTCAATGCATCGTGCAGTTCTGGGTCAAAATCTTTATCCAATGCTTCAATTTCGCTAACACCTTGCTTTTTGAGCATCTTCACAAACTTATCGTAAATAAGCATGAAACCTTCTTTCAAATGTTCGGCATCATCAATTTTTTCATTTGCCTTGATAGCCCTTTCAAAATCATCAATAATAGGCAAAAGTTCCAAAAGAATTTTTTCTCCCGCATTTTTAATAATATCGGCTTTCTCGTTGAGAGTCCTCCTGCGGAAATTGTCAAATTCCGCCATTAAGCGAACATACTTATCGTTCAATTCTTCCAATTCTTGTTTTAACTTTTCGTTTTCTTCCCTCAATTTTTCAAGTTCGCTGTTTTTTCTGGAAGAAGATTTTTTCGATTTCTTTTTATTGTTTTTTTCTTCTTTTATATCGTCTTTCACTTCTATATTTCTTTTATTTTTTTCTTCATTCATAGCCTGTTACCTCCTTGTTCTAATTTTTAGCGTCTGCTACTTATCAAAAAACCTGCCAATCATTCTTCCCGTGACATATTGTCCGTGTTTTCGCTTTTATTGCTCTCATTCCCGTTTTGTTCGGGAACAGGACTTTCTTCTACAGGTTGAACATTTTTCTTTCTGAACTTAACCAACGCATAAGTCATTATGATACTTGTGGCAATAATCAAAAGAAACAATATCCCGTGATTAAAATCCGAAATAGCGTGCTCGTCAGGTATGGCATAAAAAAGCAAAATCGTTATCAAGCCTCTCGGTGCAATAAACAATTCGGGGAATACGGAATCCTTACCCACCAAAAACCTCAAAAACAAATACCTCCCTCCGTAAATCACAACCAAGAGCAAAAATGTAATTACCACCACTTTAAAATCGGCAACCGCACTCAATGTCAGGGTGATACCGAAAATCACAAAGAAAAATGTCCGCACCACAAAAGAAGTCTCAAGCGTTATGAGTTTAATATCGTTTGTTATGGCACTCAAAGCCTTTTCGTCAAATTTCGGCTTAAGAAACTTCGGGATAAAAATGTGCCTGTTGTTCATTATCAATCCGAAAATAAGGATAATGATAAGCGACGACAAGTGAAACACCTTACCGACCGCATAAAACAAAATG
>JALWKH010000303.1 GCA_026996635.1 Bacteroidales bacterium
TAATGACGATGCCAGCGAATCTATAGCAATATTGGTAAACGAAGCTGTAGAAGCTATAAAAGAAGGATTGGAAGAAAGAAGGATAGAAAAAGAAAAAAATAAAAAAGATAAACCAGCAAAAGAAGCTAAAGCTGAAAAAGTAGCAGGTAGCGGAAAAAAATCTCCGGTAAGAAAGAAAAGAAAACCGGCTGCTAAAAAAGAAGATAAAGAAGTAAAAGAAACAGCTAAAGCTGAAGCAAAAGAAGAAGTTAAAGCAGAAGCTGTAGAAGCTAAAGAAGAAACAACAGTAGAAAATAATCAAGAAAAATAATTAAAGCTATGGCATATAAAGTAACAACTGCAGATATTCAAAAATTAAGAAAGGCTACAGGTGCCGGAATGATGGATTGCAAAAAGGCACTTATTGAAGCAGAAGGTGATTTTGATAAAGCAGTAGAAATTATCAGAAAGAAAGGTAAAGCAATCGCAAATAAGAGGGCTGACAGGGAAGCAAAAGAAGGTGTGGTTTTCACCAAAAAAATCAATGATGATAAGGTAGCCGCAATGATTGCTTTGAACTGTGAAACCGACTTTGTGGCAAAAACAGATAAATTTATGGATTTTGCCAAAAAAATCTTGGATGTTGCAATTGAATCTGATGCAAAAAATGCTGATGATGTAAAACAACTTAAAATTGACGGTGTAACAGTTCAAGAACTTATAAATGAACAAATCGGTGTAATCGGTGAAAAAATCGATATCCCTTATTATGTAAAGGCAGAAGGTGAATTTATTGAAGAATATGTGCATATGAACAACAAATTGGCTTCATTGGTTATCTTCAATAAAAAGCCTGCCGATTATCAAATAGGAAGGGATATTTGTATGCAAGTAGTTGCTATGAATCCTGTTGCTGTTGATAAGGACGAAGTTCCGGAAGAAGTTAAAGAAAAAGAATTGGAAATAGCAAAAGAACAAGCAAGGAACGAAGGTAAACCTGAAAATATTGTTGAAAAGATTGCAATGGGACGTTTGAATAAGTTCTATCAAGAAGCAACATTGCTCAATCAACAATTCATAAAAGACCACAAGAAAACCGTAAGGGATTATATCAAGGAAAATGATAAAGACCTTAAGGTAATTAAATTTTACAGGTTTTCATTAACTGATCAATAAGAGAAGTTATGTGACAAAATAAAAAAGGGCTGCTTTTAGAGTAGCCCTTTTTTTATGGGATTATTTCCACTCCATTGTTTTAATAAGGTGTTTTACGTCGGTTTTGAGATAATCGAGTACAGGACGGATAGAGTCGTAGTTCGGTTTTACAAAAAAGTATAAAGACCCTCTGAAAAAATGTTTTGTGCTGTCTGTGATGTAAAATTGAAGGTTTGAAGCACTGTTTCCTTCCATATAATAAAGTATTCCATAAACTTTTTTAGCAGTATCGGTAATTACATCTTCGTCAATTGCGTCTGCTTTTAGAGTGTGTTTATATGCTAATCTTTGAGATTCGTCCAAAATTTCTTCAAGGTTTTCAGTTTGCGGATTTTTGTAAGTAATATGGATTTTAGCTTTGAATTTCGGGTAAACAATATTTATCCAAGCAGAATCTTTATTAAAAATCTCATATTTTGCATACTTGCTGTATTCAAATCTGTATGGAAATATTGTATCAAAAACTTTGTATTCGTGGTCAGGCAGGTCAATTCTGAAATAGCCTCTTGGTTTGGGGATATAATGTTCTTCACAAGAAGTAAGCTGGAATAAGAAAAAGGATATTAAAGAAAAGATAATTATTTTATTTCTCATTTTTGTCTTTTTCAATTTTTTCAACAAGGATTTTTTCTATTTTCCGTTCCGTAATCTCAACTACTTTGAATTTAAAGTCTTTATAAGTAAATTCTTCTCCATTATCCGGAAATTCCAGCTATCTTTCAAGAATCAATCCTGCTAATGTATCAACTTCGGGATAATCAACATCAAAATAATCGTTTTCAAGATCAAATAATTTAATAAAGTCTTGTAATAAAACGTTTCCTTGGAATATATATTTCCCTTCTTTTATTTTCTTGTAGTTGATATTTACCTTGTCGAATTCATCGTTTATTTCTCCTACAATTTCTTCCAAAATATCTTCTAATGTTACAATTCCTTGTACCCCTCCGTATTCATCTACAACTATCCCCATATGGATTTTATTCTTTTTAAAATCTTGAAGTAATTCGTTTATTTTTTTCCCTTCATAAACAAAAAAGGGTTTTCTTATGAGTTTTTGCCAATTGAAGTCATCTGTTTTGTTTAAGTGGGGTAGAAGGTCTTTTACAAACAGCACACCTTTTATATTGTCAAAAGTTTTTTCATATACGGGTATCCTGGAATAACCGTGTTTATTTATTGTTTCTATTACTTCTGTATATTTTGTGTTGATATCCAATGCAATGACATCAACACGGGGTTTCATTATCTTTTTTACTTCAATGTTAGAAAAATTTACAATGCCTTGAAGTATTTTTTCTTCTTCTATGTCTTCAGCCAAATCTAGTGCATAAGATAGATCTGTTAATGAAATTGTTGTTTTCCTTTCGGAGACGGCTTTTTTGAAAATTGAAGAGGTTCCCGTTAGAAATTTTGTAAGTGGATAAAACAGGAAATGTAAAACCTTGATAGGCACAACCATTACTTGCGAAAACTTTGCAGGATTTTGGTTAGCAAAGATTTTCGGTAAAATTTCACCGAATAATAAAATTATAAAAGTAATGATTACAACTTCTACCAAAAATGCAAGTAAATGATGATTACCGAAATCGAAGGTCTTTTCCAACAGTAGGGTTGAGGTGATTACTATTCCGATGTTAACTAAGTTGTTGGCAATTAAGATTGTGGATAGAAGTTCTTCGCTTTTGTTTAGAAATTAAAGTATTAGTTTTTCTTTGTGTGAAGCCTTGGGACTTTCAAATTTTTTGAGATCTGCAGGAGACAATGAAAAAAAAGCTACTTCCGACCCTGAGATTAGAGCCGAAAATAGCAATAAAATTAAAATGATTATAAGAAGAAGAAAATTCTCCAATCCGAAATTAACTGAGATTGCAGATAGTAA
>JALWKH010000304.1 GCA_026996635.1 Bacteroidales bacterium
CTAATTAAAAATCTCTGTACCATAACTTCTAATTTTTTCCTGATAAATATTTTAATTCTTCAATAGTTTGATAATATTCAGCCAATTTGTCCAGGTATTTCATTTTTACAGAAATTGCATTGTCAATGCTTTGGATAAATTGTACATATCCGATATTACCTGTTTTATATGCCAAACTTGCGGCACTAATTTGTTTTTCTGCAAGTGGCAAGGCTGAGTTTTTGTAAAAATCTACAATATCACTTAACATTAAATAATGCTTGTAAAACCTGTTATAATAAGCATTTACTTCGTTTTGTTTTGCATAAAATTTTTGTGAAACTGCTTCAAAATTCAACTTTGCCGCTTTAGTTTTAGCCTCACTTCCCCAAAAACTCAAAAGCGGAATTGTAACTCCAACCTGCCAACCGTGATATCCTGATGTGCCGTCAATATTCTGCAATTTATATTCTATATCGAACTTGGGCAGAAGTTCGGTCTTTTGAACTTTGTAAGCACTTTTTGCCACATCTGTCTTTGTCTTATAAAGAGATAGCAACGGAGATGATTCCAATGTATCTTGTGGAGTGATATTTATGGTTAAACCTACATTTTTGTCTTCAATTCCGGGTAAAGTATCGAACAATAAATATTTATTCAACATTATTCTTTTTGATTCCAAATCATTTTCCAAAGACTTCAAAGTCAAAATATATTCTTTATATTTTGCTTGTGCAGCCAAAAACTCAACCTCGGATGTTTCTTGAGATTTATATCTTAATTCCGCAGCTTTCAAAAAACCTCTAAAAAGCGTATCCATTTCTTTAAACAGATTATATCGTTTTTTTGCAATGGCAGCTTCATACCAAGCAATGGCAACTTCTTTCTCCACTATCTTTTCTGTTAATATTCTGGTTGCTTTTGCCTCTTCATATTTATTTTTTGCATAACCCGATTTAGCAGGTATGGCAAACAAATCAATATCACTTTGTCCGAAACCAATTACATTATCTATTCCTACTTCGCCATTACCGTATTCTTCTTTTCCGGTATAAATCAGTGTATTACCAAAGTCAAAAACAGTTCCTTTCAGTGCTTTTTGTCTTTGTTCTTCATAATAAGACGACTTAATAAGCGGGTAATTTTCCAAAGCTATTTTTTTGGCATTTTCAAGTGTCAAAAGTGAAGAACTATTTTGGGCATTGGTAAACACAGGTAGAAACAAAAATAAAACAATCGGTAAAATGCTTGCAGTTTTTGTTAAGCCCCCTTTATTCCCACTACTATATTTACCGGATTCTATCCATTTATATAGAACAGGGAGTACGATTAGAGTTAAAAACGCAGAAGTAAGCATACCTCCAATAACTACGGTAGCAAGTGGTCTTTGCACTTCGGCACCTGCGGAAGTGGAGATTGCCATAGGCAAAAATCCCACGATATCCGTTGAAGCCGTAAGCAAAATAGGTCTCAAACGTCTTACGGATCCTTTTTTTATGATTTCGTCTAAGCTTTTCATGCTTGATTGCCTTAATTCGTTAAGACCTCTTACAAGTACCAGTCCGTTCAGCACGGCAACACCAAATAACACAATAAATCCTACACCTGCAGAAATGCTAAACGGCATTCCTCTCAGATAAAGAGAGAACACACCTCCTATTGCAGCAAACGGTACGGCAAGATATATCATTAGAGTATGTTTCAAAGAGTTTACGGCAAAATATACTAATATGAAAATAAGGACCAGAACTATTGGAGTAAGCACCGATAACATTTTTGTGGCATTTTCCAAATTTTCAAAATCACCTCCATATTCTATGTAATATCCCGGTGGTAATTTTAGTTTTTTGTCCAAAACTTGTTGTATTTCTTCTACCAAAGATTTAATGTCCCGATCTCCTACATTTATGCCAACATAAGTTCTTCTTCGTGTGTTTTCCCTACTTATCTGCATTGGACCGGGATAATAATTTATATCAGCTACTTGTTCCAGCGGAATTTGTTTGCCGTTTGGTAATCCCACATATAAATTCTTTATATTTTCAATGTCTTTGCGGTATTCTTTAGCCAATCGCACAACCAAATCAAACTTTTTGTCTCCTTCGTATATATTTCCGGCAACTTTTCCGCTGAAAGCAGACTCTATTACACTATTCACATCTCTTATATTTAGTCCGTAAAGCCCTAATTTATTCCTGTCGTATTTAACGGTTATTTGCGGTAAACCTTCCGTTGCTTCTATCTTAAGTCCGGCAACACCTTTAATTCCCGATATAAGTCCGGCAATTTCTTTAGCTTTAGTTGACAATACTTTCATATCATCACCATAAATTTTAATGGCAATATCTTCACGTACACCGGTAAGTAGTTCATTAAACCTCAATTCAATAGGCTGGCTGAATTCAAAATTGATACCGGTAAATACTTTAACTTCTTCTTCTATCTGGCTTAAAAGTTCTTTTTTTGTTTCAGCTTTTTTCCACTTTTCTTTATCCTTCAAAATAACAAACATATCGGCAACATCCATAGGCATAGGATCAGTGGGAATATCGGCAACACCGATACGGGCAGAAACTGACTCAATTTCATCCGGAAATTTTTCCTTCAATGTCTTTTCTATCAAATTTGTTTTCTCAATTACTTCCGACAGAGCCGTACCGGGCTTAAACACTGCTTGCATAGCAATATCGCCTTCATCCAGTTTAGGGATAAATACTGCCCCCATATTACCGAAAACAAACCCTCCCCACACAAGCAATATAATTAACATAGATAAAACAGACCATTTATGTGCCAAAGCCCAATTTAAAATAGGCATATACCAACTTTCTATCTTATGAACCAACTTGTTGCCGAAGTTTTCTTTTTCTGTTTTTGGCGGTTTTATAAAAATAGCTGCCATGGCAGGAATGTATGTTAAAGATAAGATAACAACACCCAGTACTGCAAAAGAAAATGTAAATGCCATTGGTTTAAACATTTTTCCTTCTACCCCCTGAAGTGCCAGAATAGGAATAAAAACTATAAGAATAATAAGTTGTCCGAAAAATGCCGAGTTCATCATTTTACTTGCAGAAGTAAATGCTATACTATCTGCTTCTTTTCGTGGTAGTTTTTTTCCTATATAATTTTTATTGTGCAGGTAAAACAACATATTTTCTATTATAATAACCGCACCATCCACCAAAATACCAAAATCGAGTGCTCCCAAGCTCATAAGATTTGCCCAAACATCAAAAGCATACATCATAACAAAAGTGAACAACAAGGCTAGTGGAATTGTTGATGCTACGATTAATCCTCCCCTCATATTTCCTAAAAACAGAACCAGTACAAAAATCACAATTAAGGCTCCGAGGGTAAGATTCTCGGCTACCGTTGCGGTTGTTTGTTTTATAAGTTTACTTCTGTCTAAAAACGGCTTAATCACAACTCCTTCCGGTAATGACTTTTGAATCTTGGCTATACGTTCTTTTACACGTTTTATAACATCATTTGAATTAGCTCCTTTCAGCATCATTACTATACCGCCGACCGCTTCACCTTTGCCGTCTTTTGTAAAAGCTCCGTATCTCAAAGCACTTCCGTATCTCACATCTGCAACATTCCTTACATAGATCGGTTTACCGTTTACATTTTTTACAAGTGTATTTCTGATGTCGCCCAAAGAACGCATAAGTCCTTCTCCCCTGATAAAGTATGCTTGCTTGTTTTTTTCTATGTAGGAACCTCCGGTATTTTCATTGTTTTTTTCAAGTGCGTTATATACATCAGTTATAGTTAATCCCATACTTTTTAGCCGTTCGGGACTTACTGCAACTTCGTATTGTTTAATTCTGCCGCCGAATGAATTTATTTCAACCACTCCCGGAATCATCGAAAGCTGCCTTTTTACTATCCAATCCTGGATTGTCCTCAATTTCATATCATCATAAAGCGAATCATAACCGGGCAAAACTTCCAGGGTGTATTGGTAAATCTCTCCGAGTCCTGTACTGATCGGAGCCATAAACGGTGTTCCGAATTCTTTTGGTATTTGTTCCTTTGCTTGCACCAATGCTTCACTAACCATCTGCCGTGGTATATAAGTGCCTGCAGATTCTTCAAAAACTATAGTTACTACAGACAGCCCGAATCTGGAAATACTTCTTATTTCTACAACATCGGGTAAGTTCGACATAGCCAATTCCACGGGAACAGTTACATATTTTTCAACATCCTCGGTAGATAAATTCGGAGCAGTGGTAATTACTACAACTTGATTATTTGTAATATCAGGAAGAGCATCAAGGTTAACTTTAGTCATTGAAAACAATCCCCCAATTACCAGTGCAATGGTGAGTATTATCACTAAAGCCTTATTTTTTATGGAGAATCTTATTATAGCATCTATCATAATCTTAATTTTTATTTAATTTTATTAGATAAATTTTTACATAAAAAGTTTAATGCAAACATACAAAAAAAATAATACAACCGAGTTGCATTTTTTCAAGTAGCGGAAAAACAAAGGGTTAACGAGTGGAACATTCAGCACAAACACCTTTTATGACAAAGCTTGCACTTTCAAAAATAAAGTTCTTAGGTAATGATTCTATTTTAATGGGCATATCTTTAAAGCAATATGTTTTACCGCATTTAACACATAAAAAATGTACATGCAAATCATCTGGTAGGCAATTACAGCTATCATCACAAGATGCATACTTTGTTGCACCTGTACCGTCGTCTATTGCGTGTATAAGTTTTTTTTCTTCAAAAAGTTTTAGAGTTCTGTAGATAGTTGACTTGTCGGCATATTCTAATTTTTGTTCTATTTCGGGAAGGCTCAAAGCAATATCCTCTTCTTCAAGCACTTTTAGCACCAACTGCCGCATTGCAGTCGGCTTGATATTTCTTGCTAATAGTTTCTTTTCAATATTTACTTGTGACATCTAATATGCAAAAAACTTGAAAGGCAACTTCAGAAGTTTCTCATACCTCTTGCCGGAATGTTCCATATCCATATCGTCCTTAGAGTAATACCAATGAATCTCAACATTTGATTTTCCTTCAAGATGTATCTTCTCCAATAACAAAAATATCCGTGCAAATTGCTTTGCTGTAGAAGTATTATAATATTCCAGCTTAAATTGAAAAATTGTATCTTTATTCGGGTTTTTACTATATTCATCAAGCCACTCCAATACAGGTCTGTAAAATTCTATTGCATTTTCAGGCAAAGATTTTTCAGCTATAACAAACTCTCCATTCTCCTTATCCAACTTTACATACGGAGTCATATCTGTTGCTTGAATCTCTAATTTTTCCATAACCTACTCTCCGTGAGTTTTATTTATTTTTGAACCTAACAAAAGAAAATCCAATTTATCGTTATATTCTTTTATGGAAAATGCCAATTTATTTTGACTTTTAAGTCTGATATCGATAAAACCTAGCCCGGTCTTTTTTTCATCATCTATATTAAAATCGAACAAAATCTTACTATATTGTATCTCCAATTCATCAATTGAATATTCATTTATCTGTCTTAGTTTATTCAACAAAGTATCGGATTCATCTTTATTTATAAAATTTCCCGTTAAAATGTAAAAATACTTATTGTCTTCACCTATAACAAAAATACCGGGATTTGCTGAATTTTCTTCTGTTTTACTACCGTGTTTTACAATGTTTTGCAACATCTCCACAATAACATAAAACAACTTGTTTTTTAACGAAACGGATGTTGTTATATGCCCTTTTATTGCGCCCAACAAATTTACAGAACTTTCTTGAGAAAATTCACCATTAAATATCAATAAAAAACTGTTTTCGTTAAGAAGCGAATGAACATTTATTATATTGTTTATTGTATCATAGATTTTCTTTTCATCAATATTTGTGCTTTCAACCACAGGAACCGTATGCAAATAAAAATACGAATGGGTATCGTCTATTTTACGGAACTTGTAAAATAATTTGTTGCCGGATTTCCTAGCCATATCTATAAGCCCGAGACCGGCACCCCCTTTATCAGACATTTCTCCTTCGGTTAATACTTTTTTATAAAAAGCCTTAAGTTCATCTTTTGACAAGCTGTTTATCTTTTCCAAAAGTTCCTTTAACGGAGGAATATTTACATTATCAACAACATTACCTGTTGTTATAAAGTAATAATCATCAATTTTTTGAATTACAAAAATACCGAAAGTTTCTTCTATTTTTTCTATGTCAACGTCATCGGCGTGTTGGTGTCTCGTTATATTTTGGAGCCCCTCAACCATTATGGAATATATTCTCTTTTTTATTTTATTGCGACTTTCTTCGTGTTGGAGATTTGCTTCAGTAAGTTTGAGTATGTTTTCGGTTATTTCGTCGGTAAAGTTTCCCCTGTATATGTAGCCGAGGTTATCTTCGTTCATTAATGAAAACAACCGGTAAGCACTTTCTAACTTATTTTCCATAAAATGTACTTTTTACTGATAAAGCATATTTTCTGCTAAAATATACTATATTCTCCAAATCAACATAAAAAAAGTCACTTATTTTATTAAATGTACCAAATTTATCATTACAAAAGTATAATTTTTTTTTCAAAATGGTATAATAAGCATAAATTCATGAAAAAAATTATGGCGAAAAATCAAAATCTTTAAATTTAAAAATCTTAAAAAACCGTAACACAATTTTCTACATTATCTTTGTAGGAAATTTAACAGGTTTAGAAATGAAAAAGAACGACATAGTATTTTTAGCTTTTGTGGTTTTATTGTTTTTGCCGTTTTTCATCAATAGAGATCTATACAATTTTTACAAAGAATTTAACCACAACCATGGAATGATTATGGCATTTATAAAGTTTGCCATACTTGCCACATTGGGAGAAGTATTGGGATTACGCATCAGAACGGGACAATATACTAAGCCGGGGTTCGGCGTTTTGCCAAGGGCAATGTACTGGGGTTTTTATGGTTTAACAATAAAAATGGCATTCATAATATTTGCTACCGGAGTGCCTAACTTTCTACAATACCTAGGTGTTGAGAATGCTGCAACCGTAATGAAACAACCGTTTTCTTTCACCAAGTTGCTTATGTCCTTTTCGATAAGTACCGCAATGAACTTGATATATGCCCCGGTGCTTATGACGGCACACAAAATAACCGATACACACATTGTAGAAAACAACGGTAGTTTTTGGGCAGTATTTAAGCCGATAAATGTATCGAAAATCATAACCACAATGGATTGGAATGTTCAGTGGAACTTTGTTTTCAAAAAAACCATACCGTTGTTTTGGATACCGGTTCATACCATTACATTCCTGTTGCCGCCGGACTTCCAAGTACTTTTTGCCGCAATATTGGGAATAATATTAGGTGTATTGCTTGCAATTGCAGCTGTAATGGGTAAAAAATAAAACTGATATGAGAATTAAAGCATTTGTAATCATAATATTGACATTTCTTTCACTACAAGGAATTTCACAGAAAAATCCGCTGACCAAAGCCGTCCTGAACGGTAATGTAAAAAAAGTATCTACACTGATTAAAAAGAAAAAATATTTGGTGAACGAAACAAACTCACTTAAATGGACTCCTTTGGTTTACGCTGTTGACGCAGGCAATGACACTATTGTTCAAATATTGGTGGAACAGGGCGGCGCAGATGTAAATGTGAAAATAAACACAGGTGAAACACCATTGCACATAGCGGCAAAAAAAGGATATACCGAAATAGCAAAATACTTGGTAAATCACGGTGCCAAACTAGAAGAACAGGATTTGATTAGGCAAACACCGCTCATTCTGGCAGTAAGGACAAACCATTTTGAGACGGCAAAAGCTTTACTTGAATTAGGATCAAATCCCAATCACCCTACATCAAGCAGACGTACTGCACTCGATTGGGCGCAAGATTCCACTATGATTCAACTGTTGAAACAATACAAGGCAAAAAAATACAACGAACTTTATTAAAAAATTACGGAAATGAAAGTAAAAGTTTCAGTACCAAAAGGAACAAGGGATTTTACACCGGATGTAATGCTCAAACGAAAATATATTTTTGATACTCTTGAAAAAAATTTCAGGCTTTTCGGATATGTTCCCATAGAAACTCCCGCATTGGAAAATTTATCAACACTTTTGGGCAAATACGGTGAAGAAGGTGACAAGTTATTGTTCAAAATCTTAAACTCGGGGCTCGACAACAAAATAGAAAACAAAGAGATAAAAGACATATCGAATAAAGGTCTGCGTTATGACCTGACCGTTCCATTTGCAAGGTACGTGGTGCAACACCGCAATGAAATAATATTTCCGTTCAAGCGCTATCAAATTCAGCCTGTGTGGCGTGCGGACAAACCGCAAAAAGGCAGGTATCGCGAATTTTATCAATGCGATATAGATGTAATAGGCAGCAATTCTTTATTAAACGAAGTCGAACTCATTTTGATTATAAACCGTGTTTTCAGCCAACTGGGCATAAATGTTACCATAAAACTTAACAACCGTAAAATTTTGGCAGGTATAGCACAAAAAATCAATGCTCCCGAAAAACTTACCGACATAACAATTGCGATAGACAAAATTGAGAAAATAGGCTTGGAAAAAGTAAAAAACGAACTGGCACAAAGAGGACTTTCAAAAGAACAAATTGACGAATTGGAACCTGTTTTGACACTTGAAGGGTCAAATCTTGAAAAAACCGCATTTTTGAAAACATATCTTGAAGGGATTGAAGAGGGAGAAAAAGGCTTGGAAGAATTATTGTTTGTAATGGATACATTGAGGGAAACTTTCCCTGCAGTTTACAACTTGATAGAATTTGACACTTCCCTTGCACGAGGATTAAACTACTATACCGGAGCCATACTGGAGGTAAAAGCCAATGATGTGGCAATAGGAAGCATCTGCGGAGGCGGAAGATATGACAACCTAACAGGTATTTTCGGAATGGATAATGTATCAGGCGTTGGAATTTCTTTTGGCGCAGACCGCATTTATGATGTAATGGAACAACTGAACTTGTTCGGTAATGTGGCGGATGTTCCCGCAAAAGTGCTTTTCATCAACTTCGGTAATGAATACTTGCCGCATATTTACGGTTATTCCGAAACACTTCGCGAAAACGGCATAAGCAATATAATTTACCCCGACAATGTTAAATTGAAGAAACAATTTGATTACGCAAATAAAAACAAAATACCGTTCGTTATCATTATAGGCGAAAACGAAGTAAACAACAATACTGTTGCCTTGAAGAATATGCAAACCGGCGAACAACTGGAATTAACATTATTGCAAGCAATAGAAACAATCAAAAACGATTAGCAATAAAGCATTTATGAGTTTAAACACACATATAATAGCCCCGTGCTTTAGCTCGTGGAGAGAGTAAAAAAGAATTGTTGAAGTTTTGGCGGGATTTTGGTGTTTTTTCTACCAAAATCGTGACAAAACAATTATAAAGAATTCATTTAATAAGTAGCAAAATAAAACTAAAAAAATGAAAAAGAATCTGGAAATAATAAAAAAATTGGAACAAATTTTTCTTAATGAAAATTTGACCGCATTAGATAAAGAACTTGCAAAAAAACTTGTATTGGAATTATACGAAAACATAACATTCGAACCGCAGGAAGAACCTGTAGAGAAATCCATTCCCGAACCCAACCCGATTGAAGAAAAAATAAAAGAACTTGAAAAAGAAACGGGTAAAATCATTGAACTAATCAACACCATTTCGGCACAAACCCAACAAAAAGAAACGGCTACCACCGAAATCACCGAAACGAACACTGTAGAAGCAACAACCGACATAAAAGAACAACAATCAGCACCCGCCGGAATTGCAGAACCACAACCTGAAAAACCCGAACCTGCTACAGCTAATGTTCAAGAAGAAGTAAAACCCGAACCTGAAACTCCCCAAAAAGAAGAAATTCATACAGACACACCTCACAATGAACATCCGGATCATCATCAAACAATCTCCGAAGTGCTTGCGGAGTCTGCCAAGACTACACTTTACGATATGATCAAGGAAATAAAAAACGACACCGACTTATCTACCAAACTGGCAAATATGCCAGTAGCAAACATTTCCAAAGCAATAACACTAAACGAAAAACTTATGTTTATCCGTGAACTCTTTGGCGGCAATGCAGAGAAATACCACAAAGCAGTATCAAAACTAAACGCTGCAGGATCACTGGAAGAAGCACTTGACTTGTTGGCAACTTATAATATTGATACTACCAAAGAAAGTGCAGGTGTGTTTATAAAAATTTTGTACAGGAGGTTTTTGTAATCACCTCCTTATTATCTCCGGCGTTATTACAACGGTATCGAGATAAACACCGTATCCGCCCCAAATACCGAGAGCACCTCCGCTTATGTTTGCATATGGCGTAACAGGTGCGGCAAACGGGTTTCCGTCGGATTGCTGTTGTTGTTCCACCGTACGCCAAAACAGGAAGTGCGCCCTGTCCAAGCTGCACCATTTTACCACTACGGTGTCTCCCATTTCAAAATGATACCATTTCTTTACCCCTTCATCTTCGGTAGTATCATTTTCATTAAGCATATTTCTACCGTGATACACGGAAAATTCCAAAGGAAGACCGTTAAAATACTTATCCTCGTCCACAGACATATTAGGATGAACAAACACAGGGTCTTGTCCGATTGTTTTTGTGAAAATACGGTAATAATTCCCCAGAGTATCAGGGTCTTTTACATAAAGCCACAAAAAGCCCAGAGTATCACCTGTCAAATCAGGATCGGGATAAAATTTTACACTGTCGATAGGAACAGGATATGGTATTGAAGTGGTTGCTGTATACGTTTTCCCGTCATAAATTATCTTCAGCTTGTAAGTTTCTCCTACTTCTCCTTTAAATTTTGTTCCCGTAAAAAATTTATAATTCCCAAACTCCATACATTGCAATGTATCGGCATCATTTTGCGAATAAACTATAACAGTAGCTTCGTTTCCGATATACAAATTCCTCACAGTATTGGTATCGATAGGCTCAAAATACGGAATGCTTTTGGAAAGAGTGACCTTTGGGTAACCGTCTAACTCGATATAACCTTCCACAACAAGTTTAGGCTTGTATTCCGGCAAATCTATTATTACCTCCTGCTCACAAGAGATAAGCAAAACAGATAAAACCGCCAGGTATATAAATCTGTTAATTTTCATTTGTTAGTTTTTATTGTTCTCATCACCCCTCTATACCTCCCATCAAGGGGAGAATTTAGGTTTCCCTTGAGAGAGAAGTAAGGTGGGTGATTGTAATTAAATAATTTAATGCCAAAATAATTATTTTAGGTTTTGTATATAAGTAGTGACGAGATTTTCAGCACTTTTGTTCGTTATTACACTATTGCCGATTTTACACATATTGATTATTTTAAAACTTTGCTCGCCATTACTCATACACACGTTACCACACGTAATTTATTTATTCAAATGATTTTAAATATTTATAAACATCAGAATTCATATCAACTTTATCAATAGGCCTTTCATTATCTTCATCTTTAATATTAGTATCTGCGTTATACTCTAATAATAACTTAACCATTTCAATAAAATTTTCCCTTGCGGAATAATGTAAGGGAGTATTAAAGAAATTATCTTTTATATTTGGTTCTGCTCCTGCCTCTAATAATAATTTAGCAACTTCTATACTATTTTCTAAAGCGGCCACATGTAAAGGGGTACTGCCAGAAGAATCAGTAATGTCCGGGCTTACCCCATGTTCCAAAAGAGCTTTTACGGCTTCTGTTGCATTTTCTCTCGCTGCTATATGTAGAGGTGTTCCAGCATAAATATGATTAATGTCCGGTTGGGCACCATATTTCAGCAAAACTTTTACCATTTCTGCATTATTATTTTTTGCGGCTTCAAGCAGTGGCGTGCCACTATTTTCATCTTCTTTGTTCGGATCTGCACCGTTTTTCAATAACAATTTAACAAGTTTTATAGCATTTTTTCTAGCAGCGTAATGTAAAGGCGTCATATTAAATTTACCTCCTTCAATATTGGCTCCGCTTTCTATTAGTAATTCAGCAATTTCACTATTATCTTTCTCTGCAGTAATATGCAAGGGATTTCTTAAATCCACCGATATTATATTAGGATCAACCCCTTCCTTTAATAATTTTTTGACCGAATCCACATCATTTTCCTGAACGGCAATAATTAAACTTATATTTGCATCTGCTTTGGCTCCTCTTTTAAGTAATAATTTGACTAACTCCACAGCCTTTTCTCCCAATGCTTTATCCAACGGAGTTTCGTCTCTCCATTCTTTTGCATTTATATCTGCTCCATAGTCCAATAATAATTCTGCAACATCTAAACTTTTCTCTCTGGCTGCTGCATGCAAAGGTGTCCAATCGTCTTCATCTTTGCTATTGGGGTCTACCCCTTTTTCTAATAATAACTTCGCTATTTCTACCGAATTGTTTTTTGCGGCTATGTGCAGAAGCGTCTCATTATATTCATTTTTTGAATTGATATCCGCTCCTTTTTCAAGTAATTGATGCACTTTTTCCAAATTGTTTTCTTCTACTGCTGCAAATAATTCATTATTAATTTCTTTCATAATTATATATTTTTTATTTGATTTGTATTTACTATCATGTGTGGTAACTTATTAAT
>JALWKH010000305.1 GCA_026996635.1 Bacteroidales bacterium
CTCAAACACATATAAATTGAACACCATTTTGTATCCCTCTGGTAAATTACTTATCAATTCAAAAATTTCTTGTTGAGATATTTCAGCGGAGATTTTTTCATATAAATTACCTTCAGCTTCACTATCATCACTACCTTGAATATAATTTTCATCTATCGGTTGACTAATTTTTTGTTTTCTGTAATACATCAAAATAGTATTTATCATTATACGCTTAATCCAACCCTCAAAAGATCCTTCGCCTTTATACTGTTTTATCTTTTCAAAAATATTTATTACTGCATCGTGCACCAAATCATCCGCAATATCCTTATCATCCATATACCTGTATGCAACCGCCCTTAATACAGGTGAATATTTTTTATAAAATTCCAATTGGGCTTTCTTTTTGTTTCTCTTACACCCCTCAATTATGTCTTCTTCTCGCAACTTTGACATTTTATTCAATGTATAGATGCAGTTTTTATAAAAAGTTGCACGGAAAATTAAAAAACTTACAAATTTAAAATAAAAAAACTCCAAAGTAAAAGTAACTATATGCAGATTTATAAATAAAACTACAACTGCCCGTTCTCTATGCGGTGGACAATTTCCTCGATATACTTATCTTCGTCGTGCGGATCGTATTGTTCTTTGAGGTTTTCTCCGAAAAAGCGTGCAACTGTTTGCCAAAAAAACGCTGAAAATGAACCTTTCAATTGCTTGATGAGTTCATAAGAAGTGTGGTCGGTTTCCCTGTCAATCAGCTTAATAAGGAGTCGCCCTTGCCTGAAGGTTAGATGTCTTATGTCGTCTTCGAACTGTTCGCGCAAAAGTTGCTCTTGTTCCTTAATAAATAACTTTCTTTTAACCGGATCTTTGATTTTGTTTACTGAATCTTGAATGAAGTAAAAAATATTTCTTGCCTGTACAGCCAGCGGATAAACCTTTTTTATATCTCTGACAAGACGTGTATATCGTCTGCGTTCCCTTTCGTTTTTAAAAACTCTGGGCGGAATAATATAAACAGGCCGCGGTAACCTGATATACGGCAAAGTATCTCCTTGGTAGATTTTGGCAGGCAAAACGAATACCACTCTGCCATTCACCATCATGGCATTTTGGGCATTTGCAGCTTTTACACTCCAAAAGAATAAACATAATATGATTAAAAATCTGTAAAACATTCCGTTATAAATAACAATACATATGCCATTTTATTTTCTGAACCCCTTTGGTAAAAATATAAAGTAAGGGTCTTGTTTCCCTCTTAACACAAAAACGGTCTGCCTGTAAATCTTAACCGTATCCTTGCCTACATTCCACAAATAAGTTTTATAAATATCTGCACCTTTATATTTAATATCATTCAAATAAGCATTCACTACCAACGGTTGCTTTTTTATGGCAGGAAAAGCTTTTACTCCGTTCCACCAAACAGAATTACCCGAGCTGTCTTTTATTTCGGCAACTAATTTCAACTCACTTGCCGGCGAGTTTTTTTGTATTACTGCAGAAGAAACTAAAATGTTGTAAGGATCCTTAATCAAATCTTTTATGTTTTCAGAAAAAGAAATCCCCCATTCTCCCGTTCTGTAAAAATATTTTTCCCCGGTGGTACTGTCCTCCATTATTTTGGCATTTTCCGTATTGTGCCACACATAATCATACAATCCGTTCGGTTCTAAAACAAACTTATTAAGTGTATCCACATAAGTTCCTTTGGTATCACAATTTTTGCCTTCTTTCACAAACAGATAGGCATAATCGCTGCAGGCTGCCAACACAGGATAATAAAATCGCAAATATGTATTCAAGTAAACCTTTTTGATTCCTGTTGTATAGCCAATAACAACACTGTCGGAGTTCAAGGAAGCAATAATTTTATTAAACTTTTCCAAATTTTGAGACGGGTCATAATTGAAAACGACCTTGGAAGTATCGGCATTTTTATCCAGATTTGCCACATAACTGCCAACATAAAACTTATGGTAAGCCACTGTTATCAATGGTAAGTTATCGTTTCCTTGCTTATTATCCACATAAAACTTCGCCACTTTGTAAAACGGGTTATCATAAGCAACAGTATAATGTTCGCGCTTTGACACAAGTGAAGACCAACCTGCAGAAATAATCAGCAATAAAAAAAGTTTGTTGCCAAAACCGTCAAACTTCCTAACAAAAAGGAATAAATAAATAACCAAAAATGCGTAAGCAAACAGCATCACAGAAAACTGAAGTACGGGAGCCCTGTAAACAGAGTAAAGCCCTCCGACAACTACAGTAAGCACAAACGGTAAAAAATAAAGAACAGTATTTTTAATTAATAGTTTATAATCGGAACAGCGAATCAATGAAAACAAGAAAAAAATAATCGTAAAAGCCAATAATGTAAAATCGTAATTGAACAAATATAAAATCAAATATTCGTAGAGAGTAGCATCAGGTTTTGAAAGCCATTGAAGTCCACCGTAAAAAAGTTGGGTAAGAGTAATCGGCAAATGCGGCAAAAACAATAATGCTGCAAAAAGTCCGTAAGCGATGAACTTGACTTTTAACTTACTAGGAGAGACAAAAAATGCCATTATCCAAAACAATGTTGTGGTAAGTGCGGCAAAATAATGCGTGTAATAAGTCAATGCCAAAGACACCGCAGCCGCAAAAAACAACTTTATGTCACCTTCTTTTTTCTTCAGAATCTTTTGGACAAAAAAGACAGTTAGCAATGTGAAAAGCAATCCGGGAGCATAAGGTCTGGCAACTTGCGAAAAATAAACAAACGGCTGTGACACTGCTGCAAATCCTGCAGCTAATAGCCCGGCATACCAACCTCCTGCTTCCTTCCCAATAAAAAATATCAAAACCACCGAAAGAATGCCGGCAAGCAAGAAAGGCAATTTTACTGCAACATCATCATAATCAACCCAATGTGCCCAATAATACAGAAAGACCTGCACAAGTGCAGGATGCCCGTCAGGGATTACACCTTTTTCAACGGTTTCCGACAAAGAAGAAAAATTTGTGCGGGATAAAGCACTAAGTTCATCATTGGTATAATGCATCTGTCCGATATGCCA
>JALWKH010000306.1 GCA_026996635.1 Bacteroidales bacterium
TTCAGGTTGACCTCTCGGAATGAGTTTTTCAGGTAAATACTTTTCAAAGAACATTCACAACTAACAACTAACCATTAACAATTAACAACTAAAAATCACCCCATTAACACATTATCCAAATTAGCAAATTAGTACATTACCAATCCTTATCTATCTTAACCCTGTTTGCTTTTTCTTGACGCAACTTTTGGGCTTTAACTTTCTTTTGCAATTTATTTTCATTTTGTTGCAACGCATTCAAAATCCTTTGAGCATCTTTTTTGCTCATACCTTGTTTTTGTTGTTTTTGTTGTTGCTGTTGTTTTTTCTGCTGTTGTTTCTTTTTATCTTTATTTTGTTTGTTTTGTTGTTGTTTATTCTTTTGTTGATTTTGCTTATTTTTATTTTGATTGTTTTTATTTTGTTTATTCTTGTCTTTCTTATTCTTGTTTTGGTTTTGTTTATTTTGATTTTGTTTGTTCTGTTTATTCTGCTTGTTTTGCTTATTGTTCTTTTTGTTTTGTTTTTGCTGCTGTTGTTGGCGTTTCAACTTTTGCAAAGCTACGGATAAATTATATTTGGCATCCTCGTCGTTGGGATTAAGTTTCAAGGAATTTACATAGCTGCCTATACTTTCTTTCAGTTTATTGGTTTTAAGCAAGGCATTACCGATGTTGTAATACAGTTTTGCCAACTTATCGCTGTCCCGTGTAGTTTGCAAAAGGTCAGACCAAGTTTTAAGGGCTTCTTTATAATTGCCCTGTTTATACAAAGCATCGCCCAGATTAAATTTCGCTTCAAAAGAGCTGTCACTCTTTTCTATTGCTTTCCTGTATTTTATTTCCGCCTCGTTATATTTTTGTTTTTCGTACAATTTATTCCCTTCACGGATGTATTTTCTTTCTTGTTGTGCATTTGCGGCTGTTACACCGAACATTACACCCAACAAAATCAATATGTAAAACTTAAATCCCCTCATCTCAATCAAATTTTAATTTTGAACAGGTTATATTTATCCGAAAATTTACTCTTCCTCAACGGAATCAAAACTTCTATAAGCAGCAACAAAATTGCAATGCCCACAAAAGGTTGAAAATAATTTTCGTATTCGGCATAAATCTTTGATTCAATTTCCTTTTTGTCCAACTTATTCAGTTCATCAAAAATCAAATCCAGTCCGATACCCGAATTTGTAGCCCTCACATAAGTACCGTTACCTGCCATTGCTATTTCTTGTAATATTTTTTCGTTAAGTTTTGTTACAACCACATTTCCGTTTTTGTCTGTCTTAAAAACTTTTCTGCCGTATTTGTCTCGTACAGGTATAGGCACACCTTGCGGACTTCCTATGCCCACGGTATAAATTCTTATTCCTTCCGCAGCAATTTGTTTGGCTGTTTCCAAAGCGGCATCATCGTGGTTTTCTCCGTCTGTAATAACAATAATTGCCTTGGAAATATCCTTATCACTGGTAAACGACCTTGCCGCCATTTGCAACGCTTCGGACAAATTTGTACCTTGCACAGGAACGCTTTTGGTGGAAATCGTGTTCAAAAACATTTTTGCCGACACATAATCTGAAGTTACCGGCACTTGCACATAAGCCTTTCCGGCAAAAATCACAAGCCCAATGCGGTCGTTATCCAATTTGTCCACAAGTTTTTCAATAGCCCTTTTTGCAGCAGTCAGCCTGTTCGGCTTAATATCTTCGGCAAGCATACTGTTGGAAACATCCAACGCAATAACAATTTCTATACCTTTGCGTTTGACAGTAACCAACTTTGATCCGAGTTGCGGACCTGCCAAACCCACTCCCATAAAAAATATTGCAAAAAACAATATCCAGAATTTCCACCTCACCTTACTCAATGAAAATGAAGGCATCAGTTTTTCCACCAATGGTGTATCACCGAATTCTCCCAATATCTTTTTGTGCCTGCTGCGGTATGCGGCATATACCACTCCCAAAACCAGCAAAATTACAGGCAATGAATATAATATGTACGGATATGCAAACCTGAACATAACTCCTCCTTTTTACGGTATATTTTTATAATATGTGTATCTCAAAACAGCTTCCGAAATTATCAGAATCAATGCTAAAACACCGAACCACAAATATTCGTCGGTTTTTTTGCTCATTTCTTTTACCTTGATTTTCGTTTTTTCCAGCTTGTCTATTTGTTTGTAAATATCTTCCAACTTACTCTTGCTTGTTGCCCTGAAATATTCACCTCCGGTAATTTGTGCAATTTGTTTCAACAGACCTTCGTCTATTTCAACTTTCATAGGTTGGTATTGTATGCCGAAAGGTGTTTGCACCGGATAAGGCGCTTCACCGTAAGTACCAACACCAATTGTATAAACACGGATACCGAAAGTTTTAGCAATTTCGGCAGCCGTAAGCGGATCTACCGAACCGGAATTATTTACACCGTCGGTAAGCAAAATTATCACCTTGCTTTTTGCCTTGGAATCTTTAAGCCTATTAACCGCAGTTGCAAGACCTTCGCCTATTGCCGTTCCGTCTTCCAACACACCTGTTCTCACATCTTTTATCAAGTTGATGAGAGCAGCGTGGTCGGCAGTAAGCGGACATTGCGTAAAAGCTTCACCTGCAAAAATCACAAGCCCCATTCTGTCGTTAGGTCTGTCGTTTACAAACTGAATGGCAACATCTTTTGCCGCTTCAAGCCTGTTCGGCTTAAAATCACGGGCAAGCATACTGCTGGAAACATCAAGGTCAAGAATAATATCAATACCCTTTACGCTCACATCTTTCCACACATCACGGCTTTGCGGTCTTGCAAGAATAATTATAAGCAATGCCAACACCAAAACCCTGATTGCAAACAAAATATGCCTCGACCACACTCTGAACCCCTTGCCAAGCCCTTTGAAAGGCTTTGTGGAATAAATACGCAAAGTGGGATTATATTGTTTGTGCCTCAATACATACCAAGCTATCAGTGGCAACAATAACAGCAACAGCCACAAAAAGCCCGGATTGGCAAAACTATCTATCTTAATCATTGCTAACATTGTCATTATCATTTTTTGATTCGTTACC
>JALWKH010000307.1 GCA_026996635.1 Bacteroidales bacterium
CAAATGATGTTGTTTTTACAGGTAACAATGTTATTATTTTAGATAATTCAAATTACAAAGGTCATCAAACTATAGATATTAGCAATTTAACACCCGGCGTATATATTTTAAATGCCGTATCAGAAAAAAATAAATTGATAGGTACTACTAAATTTGTAGTAAAATAAATATGGCAAAAGTTTTATAGTTTCGCTCCATGTTCTGCATTGAGTATGGAGCGAAATTTTTTAACATTTTCAGTTTTAGCTAAAACTTTATCGCAATTATTTCCACTTTTCGCTCTTTTGATGCTTCGGGGCTGTAAACCGAGTGGCGGAGGTCGGTAAGTTTGTCGCTGACCGTTTTGCTTGCTTTGGTTTCGCCGAAAGGTTGGCGTTTTATTATCAACTGCCCGTTGTTTATGTACCCGGCAAGCATTCCGTTTTTGTATTTGTAGAGGTAATTTACGATTGACTGTATCCGCCTTTTCGAGAGGTTGGTGTTGTAGTCCGACTTGTTTAGCGGGCTGGCAAATCCTTTTATGGTAATTTCTATGGTATCGCCTTCCGACAGCAGGTTTTCGAGTAAGTCCATAAAATGCTCGAGTTTGCTTAAGTTTGCTGCCACACTGTCTTCAAAAAAGTCTTCAATGGCGTTTACCGCTTGTTCTTTTTCTTCGCCTGTCAGCCCTTTGGAATATTCGCGGATAAATTCTTCCTTTTTGTCGATGTAGGCTTGGTAAGTTTCAAGGTAATCCAGAGTTGTGGTTGTGTCGTAAGACCTTGGATTTGGTCTGTCGTTGTCAAAATAAAGCCTGATAGGGATAAGTTGGGAAAGCGAGTGGCGGGTAATGTTTTTCCTGCTTTTTTCTATCAGTTTTTTTCTGTTTGATTGAAGCAGTACCGAAAAAATATCGTTGCAACACATATATTCTTTCGGGTTTTCGGGTCTGTTGCTGGAAAAATAAGCCGATTTTTTGCTGATTGTGAAAAAAACATCATCGTAAGTTGAGTTTAGCGGTTCTCCCGGGTTTACGGGTTCCGACCAACTTCCGGGCTTCCCGTATGATGAAAAAATATCAAATCCGCCGATGCTTTCGTGCCAACGTGAGCTGAAATAAAGTGTGTTTGTGAGTGTGTCATAAAAAGGACAAATCTCGTCATCAGGTGAATTTATCTTGTCGCCGGCGTTCGTTACATTGTAAAATTCTCCGTTGATTATTTGGGCGTACCAAATGTCGTATTTGCCTTTGCCACCCTCTCTGTCCGATGCAAAGAAAAAGTATTTGTTGCTGTCGATATTGCAAGCAAAAGGTTGTGTGCTGTTGGTGCCGGGCATATTTATTATTGTGGGCAGGAACTTAATTTCTCTTTCCAGGATTTTCCCTTCATAATATTTTACTTTTCCAATCCTGCATTTGCCGCCGAAAGGACAAACGGTTACATAAAGCAAAGAGTCTTGCCGGTCATAATAGAAATTGGGGAAGTGTGTGCTGTCTGCCAAAAAAAGCGTGTCGGGCTTGTTTAATTTTCCGCAGCAAATTTGCCAAAGAGTTACGGGGAATACAAGCGAATCGTTAACGGGTCTGTATGACGAAAACAAAAAAATGCTGTCATTTATTTCTTGTGCCAAATAATCGCTGTAGTCTTTCAAGTTTACGGGCGGATTCATCCGTTTAATAGAAAATGAAGAATCTACGGGAATATAACCGGGTTGCATAAGCCGTTCGCAGACCTCTTTTTCGTATTTAGCTTTTGTCAGGTAAAATTTATTGGGATAATGTTTAAATTTACGGTAAAACCTTTTGAAGTATTTTGAAGATCTTTTATAATCGCCGCGATGTTTTTTTACAATTCCTTCCCAATAGTATGCCAGCGGATATTTTTCTTTTTCGTATCTGAGCACTTTGCGGTAATATTTGTCCGCTTTCTTGTAATTCCTCAGCTTACGGTATGATTCTGCCAAATAAAATGCCGCTTCTGTGTTTTCACTGCGATCATATATTTCTTGAAAAAGTTCCGATGCGGTTTTGTAATCACCTGCTTCAAAATACTTTTTTGCCAGAATGAATTTTGTTTTCAGAGTTTGTGAGGTGGCTGCAAATGTGCCGGTCAGGAGTAGTATGAAAATAAGCCGTCTCATCGTCGTTTAGTGAAAATATTGAAGTTACTGAGATCACTTCCTTCAAACAAAAAAGACAGTATCACCATTTTAGAATTCATTTTCTCAATGGATGTAGTGTATTGCGAATCGTCGTAGACTACCACATTTCTTATCCCTACCGCCAATTTCAATTCAATTGCAAATTTAAAATATTCCAAGAAAAAGTCAAAACCGGCTCCGACTTCGTAATAAAAATCGGGTTTTACAAGCCTAATAAGAGGTTTTTCTTCCGGTTTTATATGATCTTTTGCGGCAAGGTCATATTTGAATGATCCGCCACCGATAACATAAGCCCTGAAATTGTTGAGCCTGTCCGATTTATATTTTATTAGAAAAGGAAAATCAAGGAATGTGGATTCTATTTTCATCAGTACGGTTGTGAAAGATGTGTCGCTGTTTCTAACTGTGTACCTTAAATCTCTTTCTCCGAACAACAACCCGGGCAAGAAACGCAAAGACAAATTGTCAAGCAGGTTATAGTTTGTTACAATGTTTATGTTGAAGCCGGGCTGGCGGAAATTTTCTATTGCATAAACCGAGTCTTGGGTGAAAATTTTACTGCTCGGTCTGATGGTAAAGTCCATTGTGTTGAGCCCCAGCGACATTCCGAAGTGCATAAATTGCTTGTCATATTTGGGTAAGTTCAAAGGTTTGTCGCCTTGTCCCGATAAGAATAAAGGTGCGAGTGTAAAAATAATTAAATATATATTAAAGAGTTTCATTTTCATTTATTCAGGTTGCAAAAATAGTAAATAATTAACGGATTTTTCTAAAAAATAGTATAATGCCCGAGGTTTGTTATTTTTATAGCCGAAGTAAAATATTTTTTTGTTTTCGCCATTAATAAAATTTGGTTTGAACGGTAATTTTTAGTTATCTTTGTGTGTTAAAACTCTTTTGCAT
>JALWKH010000308.1 GCA_026996635.1 Bacteroidales bacterium
GCAAGAAAAACTGAAACAATATGTTTTGCACCGTATGCAAAGAATACAAGAACTTTCAAACTATTATGACGCACTGAAAAGTGAATACTTGAGCCATTACGAGTTCATAGAACAAATAAGGACAAAAAACGACGAAACCGAGCTTAACTTCATTATCCAAATACTCGAAGAAGGCAACAAAAAAGGTGCTTTTGACATAAAAGACACTTACACAACAGCCTACGCCGTTGCTATGGCGATGAAAGGACTGGAAATACCTATGTTCATCAAAAATGAAATTGAACCAACGGAAGAAAAAATCGATTATTTGCTCAATATTTTATTTAAAGGAATTGAGAAGAATAATTGTTAATGGTTAGTTATTAGTTATTAGTTGTTAGTTGTTAATGGTCAATTATTTAGGTGATAAAAAGTCAAAAATTATGAAAGAACTGATTTTAAAATACAGAACGGTAATTTTAGCTGTGATACTGATTATTACGGCAGCACTCGGTTACTTTATTAAAGACATAAAAATAGATGCTGATTTTTTGAACTACTTGCCAAAGGACGACAAAGCCGCTATCCTGTTTAAAGAAGTAGGAAGGGAATTCGGCGGAACATACACGGGAGTTATTGCCCTGAAATCTGATAATGTTTTCAGCACCCAAACACTGCAAGATGTTCAAGCCATAACAGATACATTGGAGAATTACCCGGGCATTTCAAGCGTCGTGAGCCTGACCAATGTTATTGACATTAAAAACGACGACGGTCTGGTAACCATAGACAACCTAATGGACGAAATACCACAAAGCAAAGAAGAACTAGACACACTCAAAAGATATGTTCTCTGCAAAGATATGTATAACGGCATTTTGGTTTCGCCTGATGCAAAAATGATCATAATTGCCGTAAAATTTCAAGAAGATATTACCGAAGCCGTAGATACATCACTTACAGCAGATTCTTTGCAAAAATACTATGCCGAATACTACCCCGCTCCCGTTTACCACACGGTAATAAAAAACGACACCGCCTATATCACAGTTGACAAAATGGAAATTGTAAAAGGCATAAAATCAGTAGTTTCCACCATAAAACCTAAAGAAAAAGTGCTTTACGGCGGTCTCCCCTTTATGACAAAGGATGTAAGCGATGTAATAGTTCATGATGTAATAACACTAGGTCCTATCGCTTTTTTGGTAATACTGCTTATTCTTGTTTTCAGCTTCAAAAAATTTGACGACAGTATTCTACCGTTAGTCAATGTTGTAATAGCAATATTGTGGACAATAGGAATAATGGCTATTCTCGGCTATAAACTCACAATGGTTTCAAGCACCATTCCCGTTGTTTTGTTGGCAGTAGGCAGTGCATATACCATTCACGTTATCAACCACATAAACAACGCCCAAGGTAGCAACATAAAAGAAAAAATAAAAAACTCACTCGGACAAGTTGCCGTACCCGTTTTCTTTGCTTCAGTAACCACAATAGTCGGTTTTATTTCATTCATTTTCGGTTCATACCTGACTATGATTAGTGAGTTCGGACTGTTTTCTGCTCTCGGCATAGGCTTATCACTTGTATTTTCATTAGTCTTGACACCAATAATTAAATCTTACGGAACGGGTCTCACAAAATCGAAACAAAAACCCGATAAAAACAAAAACGGCAAGTTACTGACACCATACCTGACTAAACTTGCCCACCAGATAAGCGAAACCCAGTTTGTTTTTATCATTTTCTGGTTAGTAATGGTAATAATGTTCATTTTCGGCATTTCGAAAATCCAAAGAAATGTTGACCTACTGACTTACCTGAAAAAAGACAATCCTTCACGCTTGGCTGAACTTGAAATAAGAAAAGAAATAGGCGGAACAATCCCCGTATATGTATTGGTAAAGGGTGATATCCTCACTCCCGAGACATTAAAACAAATGGAAGATGTAAAAAATTATATGAACAGCCTTCCTGATATAGAAAACAGCCAATCGGTGGCAGATATGATTAAAGAAATGAACAAAGTAATGGGCGACGGAGACAAAATCCCCGACACAAAAGACAAAATAGACAACCTGTGGTTTATGTTGGAAGGTCAAGACATCCTGAACCAATATATAACACCGGATTACAACAGTGCTGTAGTACAAGGTATTGTTACATCTTCCGACACCAGAGTTATGCACAAGATAATGGACGAATTAAATTCTTACCTGGAAAAGAAACATTACACCAATATGCAAGTAACCGGCTTCCCCGTTATCTACACACGCTTGGACGAAAGTTTGCTTGCAAGTCAAAAATACAGTTTGCTGATAAGTATTATCCTCGTTTTCATCCTGATTTCCTTAATGCTGAAAAGCATAAAACAAGGATTAGGTGCAATTATTCCCATTATAGTAACACTTATTATTTTGTTCGGATCGATGGGAATACTCGGCATACCGCTTGATGTGGCAACAGTTCTTGTCGGTAGTGTTTCCATTGGTATCGGTATTGATTACGCCATACACTTTTCAAACTCACTATCCAAAAACATTAAGAAATACGATTATAAACAAGCCGTAACGGAAACAATGAGAATCACAGGCAGAAGCATAATAATAAATATGCTGTCCGTTATGCTCGGATTTTTGGTAATGGTGTTTGCAGACCTTGTGCCGTTGCAATATTTCGGCATCTTGGTTGGTATTACAATGCTCACATCTGCTCTATCCACCATTACGATTTTACCTGTACTGAAATTAGTAAATAATAAATCTAAAAAATCATAAAACTATGAAAAAGACAACATTAGCAATCATTGCATTGGTATTGGCAACATTAACGGCAAACACGGTATTTGCCCAAAACGCAGCCGAACTGTTAAAGAAAATGGACGATGTGATTTATGCACCGAAAGACCAAAAAGTAAAACTCAAAATCATCATTTATGACAAAAACGGAAAGCAAAAAATCAGAAAAGCCGACAGCAAACAAATGGGTACGGATTACAGACTTATGAGGTTTACGGAACCTGCATCACAAAGAGGTATAGCATTTTTATC
>JALWKH010000309.1 GCA_026996635.1 Bacteroidales bacterium
AAAATGATGTTGTGGATGTCAAATTATCTGAGCATGGTAGTTTTTATGAATTAAATCTTTTATTTAAAAAGAAGAACTTTAATTCTTCATATTTAAAATATTTATCAGCTGTAGAAGCTGCTTTTGATGTTCAAAAGGAAGAAATATCAGGCAACTTGTTTGATCTTTCCACTGTTATGTTATTGCTGAAAAAAATGGGGTTTGAAGTAGAGATGTTTTATGATGAGGATGAAGTAGGTTTTGATTTGAAAGTGGCAAAATATGAGCCCGGTAAAGTAAAGACTGTTCTTGATACATTTGATAGGAATATTAAAGGTAGGATAATTGGTGTTGGCTTTGTTAGTGATGAGAAGTTTCTTATTTCAGAGACTTTAAAATCATCGTCAGAATCCGGGAACTATGTAAAAATAAGTTGGACGAATAATTTATCTGAAGTAGTGGATTTACTAAAAGAAAAATCTGAAAATGAAATTATTTTTGATCTGATTTTGCTTAAAGTTGAAATAGGAAGTTTTAGTCTGGAAGAGTATAAAAAGTTTTTAACAGAAATAAGAAATATTGGTGTAGAGTATTTTAAAATACCTGTATTAGCCGTTTTTGATGATTTTGATGAAAATATGAATGCAATGTATTCAGATTACTTCTCCGATATGATTTTCAAACCTTTTGATATAGAGACTTTCCTTATAAAAGTTAAGTCAAATATGAAAAATACAACTTATTTGGGTAAGCACGAATAAAAACATTTTAATTTTGTGCCGGAAGACTTCTTAAAGATGAAAACTTTTTTTCCTGTTTTACTTCTTATTTTTAGCCTGACTGCAAAAGCACAGCTCACCGATTATCCCCTTTTTGTAAATGTTCCTTACTTTGTAGATACCGCTTCCAACGAAATAGAATACTACGGCAATTCTAACCTTGACAGTTTTTTTGATACACTTGTTAAATTTCAACTGCGGGGGCAAGGCAGATACAACATTGTCCACTTCGGAGGGTCGCATTTGCAAGCGGCAATTTATACCGAGAGGTTAAAAAAGCGTTTTGACGAGCAATTTCCGGGAATTATACGGGGTGTAGGGTATGTCTTTCCTTTCAGCATTGCCAAAACTAACCACCCTGTTTATTACAGAAGTACATATACGGGGAATTGGCATTATTGCAAGAATGTAAAGAAAAAAGAAGGTTGTGTGCTCGGTGTAGGCGGCATTGAGGCTACAACTTCCGATTCTGTTTCTTCAGTTAAAATTTATCCAATTTTGAATCCTTCATTTTTTGCTTTTGATAAGGTAACGCTTATGTGTAAAGTTAGTGATAGTTCTTCCTTTCTGGTAAACATAAACGGCAAAGACACTGTTCTTAAAGGAGGATATTCAATAATAACCCTTGATTTTGACGATTTGCAAGATACACTGAAAGCGAGTTTTATAAAAAATGATACTTTGCCAAATTCGTCTTTTACGATCTACGGTTTTATTTTGGATAAAAATGCTCCGGGGCTATTGTATTCTTCAATCGGGATAAACGGTGCAGCTACTTATTCGTTTTTGAAGTGTGAAAATTTTGAAAAAGAGTTGGCTTTGCTCAATCCTGATATGTTGATTTTGTCGCTTGGAACCAATGATGCATACGGCAAAGGTTACAGTGATTCGGTTTATTACCGTAACATTGATTCATTGGTGCAAATTGCAAGGCATATAAATCCCGAATGTAAAATAATACTGACTGTACCGAATGATGATTATTACAAACGCAGGTATCCTAACAGAAACACGGCAAAACAAGAAAAAACAATAAAAAAAATCGCTGCCGACAGAAATCTAATGGTGTGGGATGTTTTTAAATTTATGGGCGGGTTGGGTTCGTCTCAAGTTTGGTACAGGCACGGACTTATGAAATATGACAGGATACATTTTACCCCGCAAGGCTACAGGCTGAAAGGCGATTTGTTTTTTGCGGCTTTTATGAAAAGGTTTGACGAATACTTGTCACGGCAATACAAAATAACTTTGAATGGAAACTTTAAAAAAGTATTTTGATTACATATTTTTTTACAACCAAGATGCTCCGCTGATTTTTACCCGCCTTTATTTTTGGGTGTTTTTTGCCGTGGTGCTTACTTTTTATACCTTCCTATACAAGCGTAAACTTTTGAGAAGCACTTATCTGTTCCTTGTCAGTTTGTTTTTTTACTACAAGACCAGCGGGTTTTATTTCTTCCTGCTGGTTTTTTCCACTCTTGTAGATTATTTTATCGGGCATAGGATTTACAGGGAAAAATCTCCGGTAAAACGCAAGTTGTGGGTGGCATTGAGTGTTTTCGTAAATCTTTCCGTTCTTTTTTATTTCAAATACGCTTATTTGCTTGTGGACACCATAAATACCATTTGGGGAACAAATTTTGTCGTACGCGATGTGCTTGCCGAAAGCATAAACAATCTGCTGCATTTGCACCTTGATGTAACAAGCATTTTCTTACCTGTGGGAATTTCTTTTTACACTTTTCAGACAATCAGCTATTCGGTGGATATTTACCGCAAGAAAATTAAGCCGCTGGACAATATTCTTGATTTCGGGTTTTATGTCAGCTTTTTTCCGCAGCTTGTTGCAGGACCTATTGTCAGGGCATCGGAATTTATTCCGCAAATTAAAGCCGACTACAGCTTGACTAAAAAAGATTTCGGGCTTGCATTGTTTTTTATTCTGAACGGACTTTTCAAAAAAATGGTGTTGGCAGATTTTATTGCCGTCAACTTTGTTGACAGGGTTTTTGCCAATCCCGTTTCATATAGCGGGGTGGAAAATCTTTTTGCACTTTTCGGCTATTCGCTTCAGGTTTACGCCGACTTTTCGGGTTATACCGATATGGCTACTGGTGTGGCATTGCTTATGGGCTTCAGGCTGCCCAAAAACTTTAATTATCCTTACAAAGCAAAAAGTGTCGGTGAGTTTTGGAAACGCTGGCATATTTCTTTGTCGTCGTGGCTCAAAGATTACCTTTACATACCGTTGGGCGGCAACAGGCAAGGAACG
>JALWKH010000310.1:0-8456 GCA_026996635.1 Bacteroidales bacterium
CCCGAAAACATAAACTCACTTACCAAACAAATTAAACCGGAAATAATAAACGACAACATAAGAGAAGAAAATGCAGATTTTTTTCCGTCTTATTCCATTTCATTCCGCACCAGGTCGTTCCTCAAAGTTCAGGACGGTTGCGACTATACTTGCAATTACTGCACCATACCTTACACACGCGGACACAGCCGCAATGCACCCGTAATTGAAGTTGTGAGAATGGCAGAAGAGATTGTCGCCAAAGGAGTAAAAGAAATTGTGCTTACAGGTATAAACATCGGAGACTTCGGGCGTTCCACCGGAGAGACTTTTTTTGACTTGATAAAAGCACTTGACAAAGTAAGCGGAAATGTAAGGTATAGAATTTCGTCCATTGAACCAAACCTCATAACTTCGGAAATAATTGATTTTATTGCAGGATCTGAAAAATTTGTTCCTCACTTCCATATCCCGCTGCAATCGGGCAGTGATAAGATTCTGAGACTGATGCAACGCCGCTACAACACAGCTCTTTTCAGAAACAAAATTGAAGAAATAAACAAAAAAATCGCAGATGTGGGAATCGGCATTGATGTAATAACAGGCTACCCCGCTGAAACTGACGAAGATTTTGAAACAACATACAATTTTTTGAAATCACTTGAGTTCTCGTATTTGCACGTGTTTACATACAGTCCCCGTCCGCTTGCCAAAAGCAGCAAAATGAAGCCCGTTTCGCCCAACCGAGTAATTTCGGAACGCAGCAGGATTTTGCACGAACTCAGCAATAAAAAAAGAAAAATCTTTTTGGAAAAAAACTTGGGCACAAATAGAACGGTTTTGTTCGAAAGCGACGAAATTAACGGAAAAATTTACGGACTTACCGAAAACTACATCAGGGTAATTGCCGATTTTGACAAAGAACTTGTAAACACCGTAAGAAAAGTGAAAATCACACAAACTCACGACCCTGCCGAAAACACTTGCTTATGCGAGATATTACAGTAAAATATCTTTCTGTGATTTTTTTTGCGGCAAGCATCATTATATTGTCTTGCTCGCGAAAAACCACTCCCGTAATTGTTGCACCGCAAAAAGACACTGCCACCACAGCAATAAAAACAGACACAACAACCACAGAAAAACAAGACACGGTAAAAAAAGTCGAACTATCTCCGTTTGAAAAAAAACTTGTTGCACTCGGACTCGTTGAAGTTACCAAATTGGACAGTAGCATAAAGGTTGAGTTAAAATACTCTACCACAGATAATTTTATGCACCGTGATATGTACGGCGACTTCGACAAAGCATATTTGCAAAAAGAAGTTACCGAAAAACTGGTAAAAGCCCAACACTACCTCAAAGACACCATACCTTGGTACAGCCTTATAATTTACGACGCAGTACGACCTCGCATAGTTCAGCAATGGATGTGGGATTCGGTAGATGTGCCGGACAGAGTACGATACAAATATTTGTCAAATCCCAAATACGGTTCGTTGCACAATTTCGGAGCGGCAGTGGATGTCAGCATCATAAACGATTCTACAGGCAAACCGCTTGACATGGGTACTCCGTTCGATTGCTTTTGCGAACTTGCTTACCCGTATTTTGAAAAAAAATTCCTGAAACTGGGAAAGCTCACAAAGCAGCAATACCAAAACCGCCTTCTTTTACGGAAAGTTATGCGTAAAGCCGGATTTACGGGCATATCTACGGAGTGGTGGCACTTCAATTCTTGCAGCCGGAAGGCAGCACGAAAAAAATACCCGATAATAGAAGATTTTTCGGGTCTCAAACCGCAAATTGCAGAAAACAAACCAAAAGAGTCTGCAAAAATAAACACCCAATCCGGGCACAAAGTAGTTTTCCGCGTCCAAATAAAAATATCAAAAAAGCCGCTACCCACAACTTGTGCTTGCTTCAAAGGACTGAAAGTGTGGAAATACTACCACAAAGGCTATTACAAATACACATCGGGCGAATTTACCGACTTGAACAAAGCATTGCAACACCGCAACAAGTTGCGGAAAATGGGATTTAAAGATTGTTTTGTTGCCGCTTTTGACGGTGAAAAAAGAATTAGCTTTAAAGACGCGTATAAGTTGATGGAAGAATAAAAAATGGAAATATGATATTCATCAAATGCTTTTTCCCCGGAAATAATTATTTGTTACGAAAAGTAAAGATTAAGCAAGACAAAAAAACTATAGCACTTATAGGTCACGGAGAAACCGTACAACTGGATGACAGCCTAAAAGGAGAGGTATTGGAGTTTAAACTTGATTATCATAAAGCGAAAATACAAGTTCCGGAAAGCAAAGAAGATATTTTTATCGTTTTGTATTTGGAGTTCAGGAAGAATTTTCCGTATTATTACACCGACATAATGTTTAAAAATTCATTGAGATCCAAACTTGTTTCAAAAGAAGATTTTGAAAAATTTTCTTCTTCATTCTATGAAATAGACCAAGGAAGTCCCATAAAATTTAACCTTGCAAAAATTTTTGTCATTGCCGTAAGCATAGCAATTTCATTGGAGTTTATTATTTATTCTTTCATATTGCAGAATGCAAACAAAAACGATACGGGATTCTTGTTGATAATAGGTATAGCAACGTTAATAGGATCTTTAAACATAATTGTGAATAGAAAAAAGATTAACGAAATGCAATTTAAAATCAGGTCAATAGCATTTGTAATAATAGGCTTGCTTATGTTATTTTTTTATGATATCCACCCTGAAATAAAGGCAGCAACGCTTACTTTATTAGCAGTAACAACTTTTCTTGCCGTAAAAGAAAGTGCCGGTTCCGTACAAAAATAAATTTACCCGCAAGCAGGTGTTGCACCGTCTTTCCAACCTTCTTTTTCCAACTGCAAAAATCTTTGCTTTTCCTCTTCTGTCATTACCACAACTTCCACATACACTTCAGCTCCGAGATTTGTAAGCGGCTCTACCAACGAAACAGCCAAATCGTTAAGAATCGGAACATTCGGGAAAGGAATTGCCATTGTCAGAGTAACAGTGTTCCCTTCAACCTTCAAATCTTTTGCTATCCCGAGGTTTTTCAATGTATTGTTTATAGATGGATGCATTACATTTTCTATTGCTTTCCAAGCTTGTTCTTCCGTAAGTGCCATAATTGTATTTTTTTTGCAAAGGTATAAGTTTTTACGCTACAAAATTATGTTGGGATTTCTATATTTTTTAGTCTTAAATAAAAATCCGGTTAAACAATTTTTTGATGTATCTTTGTAAAAAAAGAATTTTTCAAACCTCGTAAAATACTTAATTATGGCAAAAGAACAAGATAAAAAAATACAGGAAGCAAAACTTAAAGCATTAAAAGCTACTCTGGATAAAATAACAAAAGATTACGGCAAAGGTGCCGTTATGAGTCTGGGTGACAGCAAAGTAGAAGATGTTCCGGTAATTCCGACAGGGTCAATTACTCTGGATAACGCTCTCGGAGTAGGCGGTTATCCGCGCGGCAGGATTATTGAAATTTACGGACCTGAATCTTCCGGTAAAACAACTCTTGCCATTCACGCTATTGCCGAAGCACAAAAGCAAGGCGGAATTGCTGCAATCATTGATGCCGAACACGCATTTGACAGGTTTTATGCAGAACAACTCGGAGTGGATGTAAACAATCTTTACATTTCCCAGCCTGACAACGGTGAACAAGCACTTGAAATTGCAGAAAGCCTTATCCGTTCGGGTGCAATTGATATAATTGTAATAGACTCTGTGGCAGCACTTACCCCAAAAGCCGAAATAGAAGGCGAAATGGGCGACAGCAAGATGGGACTTCAAGCAAGGCTTATGTCTCAAGCCCTACGTAAACTTACAGCTGCAATAAGCAAAACAAACACCACTTGCATATTTATCAACCAGCTACGCGAAAAAATAGGTGTAATGTTCGGAAATCCCGAAACCACAACAGGCGGTAACGCACTAAAATTTTATGCAACCATAAGGCTTGACATCCGCCGCGGCAATTCGTTGAAAAAAGGTGATGAAGTTTACGGTTACCGCACCAAAGTAAAAGTGGTTAAAAACAAAGTGGCTCCTCCGTTCCGTAAAGCTGAATTTGACCTCATTCTCGGCGAAGGAATTTCCAAAGCAGGCGAAATAATCGATTTGGGTGTGGAACTCGGCATAATCAGCAAAAGCGGTGCTTGGTTCAGTTACGGAGATACAAAACTCGGACAGGGTAAAGAATCGGTCAGGGAACTGCTCAAAGACAATCCAGAACTAATGGAAGAACTTGAGCAAAAAGTAAAAACCGCTTTGAAAGAAAAAAACAATAAATAGCAAAATGAAAACATTAAAACATATAGCTCTCCTGTCAATAATGGCAGGAGTGTTTTTTTTAAGCTCTTGCTCAAACAATAAAACCCAACAAAACAATAAAGAAAACGGGTTGACAAACAAACAAATACTTGAAAGTACAAACCTCACTATTAAAGACTTGGATAGTCTTATCAGGCTAAATCCGAAAAACGACACATTGTTTTATAAAAGGTCCAAGCTGCAACTTGCAGGGAAAAACATAGATGAAGCAATAAACGACCTCAATCTCGCAATAAAAGTAGATTCAAGCAAGCCGGAATATTACATAGAGCTTGCAAACCTCTATATTGTAAAAGCTAAATCGGAAAAATCCCGAGACATCTTGGAAACTGCAGCAAAAAGGTTTAAAAAAGACCATAATGTCTTTACCGAACTCGGCAAGCTGTATTTTCTTGTTCAAGATTACAAAAATGCACAAAAGTACCTCGACCAAGCTATAGAACTTTATCCTTATGATGCCAAGGCATATTATTACAAAGCAATGGCATATTTGGAAACACAAGACACGGCAAAAGCAAAATTTTACTTCAACAAAGCCGTAGAATCCGACCCTAAAATGTACGATGCATATCTAATGCTGGGAGCTGTTGCTACCGAACAAAAAGACACTCTCGCTCCCGAATATTTTAAGGCGGCAATCAGAATCGATTCAACAAACATTGAGCCCCGCTTCAGTCTCGGCTACTACTACCAAACAGTTGCAAAAAATTATCCCAAAGCGGTAGAACAATACGATTACATTATTCAAAATATGGACAGCACTTATGCCCACGCTTATTTCAATTTGGGATATATGGTATTGTTTTACACCGACCACCCGGAAGCCTCAATACCGTATTTCAAAAACACCATAAAATATGACAGCACGGTTGTAGATGCATATGTTAACCTTGGGATTGCTTACAAAAGCATAGGAAAGATTGATTCGGCAAAATTCTATCTGAACAAGGCATTAGAAGTAAAGCCAAACTACGACAGGGCAATAAAAGAATTAAATTCACTTTAGGCAGGATCGTACCAAAGTTTTTTTACCGCTTCCACTTTTTCGGATAGCGGCAATTCCGCATCTATCCAATGTATTTTTACGCCTTTTCGTTCCATTCCGCGAAACCAAGTCATTTGCCTTTTGGCAAAACGGTTTATTTCTGTTTCGAGTTTAGTAACCATTTCTTCGTAAGAAAGTTCGCCCAAAAGGTACAAGGTAACCCATTTATATTCCAAACCGTAAGACAGAAGTACATCTTTGCCAACTTCCTTCAAAAGTCTTTCTATTTCATCAATCATTCCTTCGTTTAGTCGTTCTATCAGACGCTTGTGTATTTTTTGCCTCCTGACCTCTTTACTCACCTTTGTTGCAACAATTAAATAATTCAACAAAGGCACTTTTATTTTTTCGTCTTCCCCGCCTGTCAAAACACTTTCCAATCTGCGAATCAACCTTCTTTTATTGTAAAAATCCGATTCATTCAGTGTTATCCCTTTTTCAAGAAGCATCTTTTGCAATTCTTCAAGTGGCTTTTGTTCAAGTTCCTGTCGCAAATTTTCATCAGGCTCTCCGTCATAAAATTCATATCCCATTGTTACTGCAGAAATATACAAACCTGTTCCGCCACACAAAATAGGTACCTTGCCTCTTTGTGTAATCTCATCATATGCCGCAATGAAATCTTTTACAAACCTGTAAGCATTATACTGTTCGCCCGGTTCGGCAATATCTATCAAGTGATATGGAATTTGTTTGCCTTCTACGGTATAATCTTCCAAGTCCTTTCCCGTACCAATATCCATTCTTCGATAAACTTGCCTTGAATCCGCACTGATAATTTCACCATCAAGCTCTTTGGCAACATAAGCGGCAAGTTTGGTTTTTCCAGACGCAGTAGGTCCTGTTATTACCAGTAAGTCGTATTTATTATCTCCCATAACTCCAAACACAATAAAAAAGCCCTCTCCAAAATGGAAAGGGCTTGTGATATATTCGTTTAATTTCCATTATTCATCTGTTCCCGTACTGTCTGCAGGTTCTACTCCATTTGTCGGTTTAGGTTTGGGTACATAATCCTGTCTCAACACTTTAAATTCAGTACGCCTGTTTAATTGGTGAGCAACTTCCTGTTGGTCTTCAGTCGGCAATGACATAATAAATTCCGGTGTTAAAGCCTGACCTTCGGGCAAGAACGGATATTTCTTATGAGTTTTCTTATCCACAACCCTAGGCTTGGTTTCTCCGTAACCTTTTGCAACCAATCTGTCAGGATCTATTCCTTTTGAAATTAAATATTTCACAACAGATTCAGCTCTCCTTTGCGACAATTCCATATTATACTCATCATTACCTCTAAAGTCTGTATGAGCAGAAAGCTCAATAACTATATTCGGGTTTTCATTCAAAGTTTTCACCAACTCATCCAATGCCGCTTTTGATTCGGGCCTTAATGTTGCTTTTGCATAGTCATAGAAAATATTAGGCAACTGAATGGCTTTTTTTACTGAAGCCAAATAAACATCTTGCTTAAAGTCTTTATCTTCTTCTATTCCAACAGTAGAAACACTTGCCGATCCGTTAAGATAGTCTTTTTTGGAAACAAACACTTGATAATCTGTATTTGGTTTCAACTTAAACTTAAACGAACCATCTGCTTCTGATAATACTTCCTGTGTACTACCGTCGCTACCTTTAAGAACAACCTTTGCTCCGGCTATAGGGTCATCTGTTTTTTGGTCCAAAACATAACCTGACAATGTAAATTGTAAAGGCGGCAACCAGAATTTATAAATATCGTCACTTCCTATACCACCGGGACGGCTTGATGAGAAGAATCCTCTTTCCTTATTACCTTCGAAAGTTATACCAAAATCATCGGAAGGTGAATTGATAGGGTACTTAAGATTTTCAACACGCCACTTGCCGTTATCGTCACGTACTGCTTTGAAAATATCAAGCCCACCCATTCCGGGTAAGTAATCGGATGAAAAATAAATTTCATTCTTCTTTCTTGCGTAAGGGAATACTTCATTACCCGGTGTATTTACTTGTGGTCCCAAGTTTACAGGTTCCCCCCAAGGCTTGGTTTTCTTTTCACGCTTCATCATCCAGATATCCTTACCTCCGTATCCTCCGGGCAATTCCGCGGCAAAATATAATGTTAAATCATCGGGTGATATAGAAGGGTGAGCAATTGAAATACTGTCACTAGCTCCCGGAATAGGAATCAAAACAGCTTCACCGAATGTTACACCTTTTTTCTTGGATTCGTAAATCTTACAACCGACAAATTTATTTTTCACTACTCGACACCTTGTAAAATACAATGTATTTCCTTTTCTATTCACAGAAGAAGCACCTTCATCATCTTCGGTATTTACAAAATCCCCGGGTAGCGGAGCCGGAACACTCCATTTTCCCTTTCGGTCTCTCTTACTGAACCATAAATCTGTAAATCCGTGACCTGTAATTTTATTAGTTCTGTTACCTTTGGAACCCGGCCTGTTGGAAGAGAAGATTACCATATCGTACTTCTTCGTAGCATACGTGGGAGAGAAATCTTCAAACCTGGAATTAAACATTGCCATATTTTCCACTTTATACCTGGTCGGGTGAGCCATCCACTGTGCAGACATCTTACTTGACTTGATGCCTATATCCGCTCTTTTATCATTAGGCACCATTTGCTTATACTTCTTATAATACTTTATGGCTTCCTCAAACTTACCGTTTTTCTTCAACTCATTGGCATAATAAAGATACACAATCGGGTCGGGATATTTTACCATAATCGCTTTTTTGAACCATAATTCAGCAGACCTGGGTTCATTTTTTGCAGAATAACACTTCCCGATTTTAAATACCATTTCAACCTTTCTGGCATTATTTTTTTCTTTTGCATAAGCCTTTTTGTAATAATTAATAGCAGCGGCATATTCACCTATTTCATAAGCTTCATCGCCTCTTATTTCATCCTTACTCTTTTTTTGAGCAAATGCTGTTGACTCAACTAAAACAAAACTTACGGCAAAAAACAAAAGGTACTTAATGATTTTCATAGTTTTATATCTTAATTTTATTGCATTCTTTCCAAAATTGCTGGTAAATATAAATATTTTTTACCAAACATAA
>JALWKH010000310.1:8466-12503 GCA_026996635.1 Bacteroidales bacterium
TACAATCATAAATTCATAATTTGTTGAAAGATAAATTCTTTTTTGCAGAAATAGCTATTATTTGCGATAAATGGTTCTCAAAAACATCATAAAAATCCTGCTTGTCGTGTAAAACTATAATGCTTCCCTGTGAGATTTTATCATCCCGTACAATCCTAACACGTTGGAAATCATAAGTCATATAAGACCAAAGCACTATTTTAAATTTTTTCTTTAACTCATTATATATTGGAAATGTCAAATGCCCGTATGGCGGTCTGAACAAAGACGAATTTATTACGTCACCAGCCAGTTTTGCATCATACAAATAAAAATCTTTACTCACCTTAAAAGCACTTTTATGAAAAAAAGAATGGAGCCCGACAGAATGTCCCCGTTTTACAATTTCATCTTGTAGGTGCGGATATTTCAACACATTTTGTCCCACACAAAAAAAAGTGGCTTTTATACCTTTTTTATCCAATAAGTCTAATATGCGTCCTGTGTTTTCGGAAGGAGAATCGTCAATAGTTATGTATAAATCATTTTTCAATTTAGTGATGACTTCCGGAAAAAATAATTTTGCAAACGGTGGCTTGTAAAACCTCATTTTGAAGACTTGTATGTGTAAAATTCATTCATTATGGCATTATTAAGCATATTGGCTATTACCACTGCCCCTTTAGAAGTAAAATGTGTGTAATCGGTAGTTGCCAATCCGGCATCAACCCAAGCCGGCATAGAGTTTTCTCCTCCCATAGCCTCGTACATGTCCCAAAAGCCCACACCGTTGGCAAAAGCAGCCTTTTTCATTTCATCTCTCACTTTTGACAACAAAGGATAAGTAACAAAGTTACCGTTTTGTTTTACAGACATATCCGCAGGCCCCACTACCAAAATAGGAATACCTTTTAATATCCTACGCAATAAAGACAGCTGAGATGAAAAATACCTTCCGTAACTCTCACAATCTTTTTCATCTTTCATATACGGCATAACATTACCGCCAAACTCAAGGACAACAAGTCCCACTTTTATTTTATCGAAAAATCTGGAGAAATGCCGTCTGTCAAGTTTTGTGAAGAATGTTCCGGAGCATCCGCGAATAGCAATATTATCTACGGCAACGCCGTGTTTGGCATCAAACGAAACCGCATAAATATCTGGTTTTCCATTGCCTGAAAACTTCAATTCTACTTTTTCTGTACCTGACGGTAAGGCTAACTTATAAACCCCTAAATCGTTTGGTTTTAATGAAGTAAAATCCAACAAATTGCCATCAGCAAAAACTTTAAGCACAACTTCTCCGGAGTCCAACCCGTAAAACATCGTCATTTCATCGAATTTTTTCGTATTTGAATAAGAATGGTTTGCTTTTTCAAAAATCAAAGTGTGTTCATCAATACTTGAAGATGTATCATAATCGGCAAATCCCGCCAAAATACCGTATCTACCGTGATCTACTCCGTTTTTTTTATATTGCATAATGCTGTATCTGTGCCAACTGTCATCATTCCATTGTTTAAGGGAAAAGAAACTGACGAAATTAACGGGCGGCACCATTCCCGGTCCGTAACCACCGAATAATCTTTGCAATTTATACCTTAAAAAAGATGTGATGCGGTCGGCTTCTATCTGGGAATCACCGTAGTATAACACCCTAAGGACATTGTGCTTGCTTCTTAAAGCTTTAGAAAAAAAACGCCAAAAGTTCTTCCTGTCTTTTTCATCTTTAAATTGAATGGGTACAATATTTTTTTTCAACTCGGAAGCCTCCACTTTTTTGGCAGTATCTGCTGCAATAACAGTATCTTGAGAAATAATTTGGCCGGTTATTTCTGCATTTGAAGTATCTTCGACAATATCATTACTTGCCTCCTTAATAAGTTTATCGGCATCTTTCAATTCTTCTTTAATTTCCGCTTTCAGTTCTTTTTTTTCAGGTAGGGAAAATATATCGTGTGGCTTGGCAAAATCAAATTTGCAACAACCCAAATCTATCCCATCTTCAGGATAAACAACGGCAAGTAAAAACAATATTGCAAAAACAGCATAAACAAATAATAATACCTTGGCAGGCTTCATAAAAACCGTTAATCTAACTTCTTAATTTTCAAAACTTGGCCGGGCTTAAGGCTTCTTTCGTCTTTTATCCCGTTAAGTTTCATAATGTCATAATTTGAAACCCCGGGAAATTTCTTTGCTATAGTCCAGAAGTTGTCTCCTTTTTTTACCTTGTAATAAACATATTTACCTTTTTGCCTACCTGATGATTTTGATGTCGATACGGAAGTTACCGTTTCTCCTATCATCTTTTGCTTGGCGGCAAAAGACATTGAGTTTATTTTTTTGTACTTGGAATATTTACTTTTCGGAACAAAAATCGCCAATTTTTGACCTGCTTTTATTCTGTTGGAATACAGCCCGTTCCATCGCTTAATATCTCTAATTGATACATTGTACCACTTGGAAATAAACCCGAGATTATCACCGGGTTTTACTGTGTAATACAATTTTTTCCTTCCTTTTACACTTTTAACCGGCTCATCGTAATAATAAGATTTGCGGCTGTAATGCTTGCGGGACACAGGCTCGCGGCTTCCGTACTTATAGGCAAAAAATACCGAATCTTTATAATGCGGAATAGTATCTTCCAGCTCAACATACTTACTTACAAAACTCACCGGCAATCTCAACGGATAAGGATGAGATTTTGTGCCTGGGATTATATCCCTGCGGTATTGCAGATTAAGTTCGCGGAGTGCCTGAACGGATATGCCCAGCAATTCGGAAATTTGCCCGAAATGCACATATTGGTCAACCATTATTGTATCGGTAACCGTAGGCAAATCAACCTTTAGCTTGGGTATTTTGTGATCCTTTGCATACCTGAAAACATACGATGCCGCAATAAAAGCAGGAACATAACCACGTGTTTCGCGTGGCAAATAATAATAAATTTCCCAATAATTTCGCTTACCGTGTGCACGGCGTATGGCTTTGTTTACATTACCCGGTCCGCAATTATACGCTGCTATTACAAGAAGCCAATCACCATACATATTGTAAAGTTCCTTAAGCATTTTGGTAGCTGCCTTGGTAGCCAAATAAGGATCGCGTCTTTCGTCTATGTACGAATTAACCTTAAGACCGTAAAGCCTTGCCGTAGGATAAATAAACTGCCAAATACCTACAGCACCAGCCCTTGATCTTGCTATCGGATTCAAAGCAGACTCAATTACAGGCATATATTTTAATTCAAGCGGCAAGCCCGCTTTGTCAAGCTCTTTTTCAAATATGGGGAAGTAATAATCCGACAATCCTAACATCACTGCCACCTGCTTTCTTCTCTTTACCGTATAAAGTTCTATAAACCTGCGTACTACATCATTGTAATCCAATGGGATATAAGAATTTATTGCTTTAAGGCGGGTTTCGTAAACGCTGTCACTGAAAGTCGGTATTATTGTGTCAGCTTCTTCGTCAAAACTGTCTACTACAAACGAATAATCACTGTTTTTTATGGATGTTTTCACATACCACAATTGAAGCAAACTATCCAAATCGCTGTAAAAATCCGCAAGTTCTACGGTATCCGGTCCTGTTAGAGAATGTGGCGGAATACTGTCATTGGTCGCATATGTGTAAAAAGAAAATATAAAAGCCGGTATAAATAATAAAAATCTCATTACTTCTTAAAATTATTTACCGCAAAGTTATAAAAAATAGCCGGAAGTGATAACCCAATATTGATAGAAACGAAAAATTAGTGAGTGTTTGAACGCCCGGAATTAAATAACGTTTGTTCTCCTTTACCGGTTAAATACAACTGCCTTAAAATCAACAATCCTGTCGGCAACCAACCTGTAAATTCTTTATTTTCGGGTAATTCATAAAATTCTGCAGGTATCTTTTTTTGGTGGTAATAATGATATGTTGCAATTGCTTTATCTTCTTTACTCAAAGAAAAATCCCGCATTGTATATTTCAAGTTTATTTCTCTATTCAAAATTAGTGTATCCTGCATTGGTAATAATAATTCAGAAGCTGTTTTATTC
>JALWKH010000311.1 GCA_026996635.1 Bacteroidales bacterium
TCAGACCATAACAACTTCACAGCAATAAGATGCCACATAAAAAAATTGCAAAAAAATACATTTTGTTTTCAAAAAAAGTATTTTCTTTGCACCAAGTAAAAAACCAAAAAAACTTAAAGCTATGTCAGATATTGAATTAAGAGTAAAATCAATTATCGTTTAAAAATTATGAGTAGAAGAAAACGAAGTTGTGAACGAAGCAAGTTTCACAAACGATCTCGGTGCAGATTCACTCGACACCGTTGAATTAATTATGGAATTCGAAAAGGAGTTCAACATTGCAATTCCTGACGACCAAGCTGAAAAAATTTCAACAGTAGGTGAAGCTATTGAGTACATCAAAGCGAATGTAAAAGAATAATTAAAATATCTCAAAAGCATTTTTATGAAGCTGAGACGAGTAGTAATCACGGGTATCGGTACCATTAATCCTCTTGGAAACAATGTCGAAGAATTTGAAAAAAATCTCTTTGACGGGGTTAGTGGTGCCGTCCTGATAACTCGTTTTGACACTGAAAAGTTCAAAACAAAATTTGCCTGCGAAATTAAAAATTTTGATCCGAAAAATTATTTTGACAGGAAAGAAATAAGAAAACTTGACAGGTACGCCCAATATGCTTTGGTTGCCGCCAATGAAGCAATTAGCGACAGTGGCATAACCGAAACTAACTTTGACAAAGAAAGAGTCGGAGTTATTTGGGCATCAGGAATTGGCGGACTGGAAACATTCGACGAAGAATTGATGAAATTCTTCACCGGTGACGGAACACCGAGATTCAGCCCGTTTTTTATTCCTAAAATGATTGCAGATATTGCTGCGGGTCATATTTCCATGAAGTACGGTTTTATGGGACCTAATTACGCAACTGTATCTGCTTGTGCATCATCGTCTCACGCTATCATAGATGCTTATCACCTTATTCAGCTTGGTAAAGCGGATGTTATTGTAACCGGAGGTGCCGAAGCCTCCATCACTCCGTCAGGCATTGGCGGATTCAATTCAATGCACGCTATTTCCACTAACAACGAAGAATACAAAACTGCATCAAGGCCATTTTCTGCAGACAGGGATGGCTTTGTAATGGGTGAAGGAGCCGCAGGTTTGGTTCTGGAAGATTACGAATATGCAAAAGCAAGAGGTGCTAAAATTTACGCAGAAATAGTAGGCACAGGCTTGTCTGCAGATGCTTACCATATTTCTGCACCACATCCCGAAGGATTAGGAGCTTACATGGTAATGAAGCAAAGTATCGAAGAAGCTGGTATTGCTAAAAACGAAGTTGATTACATAAACGTACATGGTACAGCAACACCTGTTGGTGACATTTCCGAAATAAAAGCAATACAAAAGCTTTTCGGTGAAGATGCTTACAACATAAACATAAGCTCAACCAAATCAATGACCGGCCACTTACTTGGTGCTGCAGGTTCGTTAGAAGCTATAGCATCGGTATTGGCAATAAAAAATGATACCATTCCTCCAACAATAAACCATAAAGTTCAAGACCCGGAAATAGATCCGAAACTTAATCTTACTTTGCACAAAGCACAAAAACGCAAAGTAAGATATGCAATTAGCAACACATTCGGTTTTGGAGGACATAACGCTTCAATATTGTTCAAGAAGTACGAAGAATAATCCATAGTGCTTTTCCGGAGGAGCAAAGAAGATAAAATTTTCAAACAGCGTCTAAAAAAGACGTTAACATTTTCTCCTCGTAACATTCTATTGTACAAAATAGCCTTTTCACACCGTACAAAACCTTTTGTACGTGATGGAAAAGAATACACCAATGAAACCCTTGAGTTTCTCGGAGATGCAGTACTGAATCTTATTGTTGCAAATTACCTTAAATCAAAATTCCCTGCAAAGTCTGAAGGTGACCTCAGCATAATGAGAAGCAACCTTGTTTCTCGTAAACAACTGAACATCATAGCTAAACGCCTTCACATCGTAAAATTCCTCTCAAAAAGCAAATACACTTACATTCACAACAACATACAGGGTAACACACTTGAAGCCCTTTTTGGTGCTATTTTCTTGGATAGAGGCTACAAGTATGCAGAAAAATTCTTTTTTACACTGATAAACAACAACTTAATACCGGAAAACGAATACACCGAAAACAAAAATTATAAAAGCCTCCTGCTGGAAAAATCATCAAAAGAAAAGTTCAAACTCGAAATTGTTCCCATAAAAAAACACATCAGCGGACATACATTTTTTAAATCATTTATATTTGTAAACCAAAAGCTCTTTGCAGAGGGTTTAGCAAAACGGAAAAAATCATCGGAACAAATTGCTTCTCAAAGGGCACTTAAAACTTTTGAAAATTATGACACTCATAAAATCAATATCGGGAATAAGAGGAACAATAGGCGGTAAAACCGGCGAAAACCTTACTCCGGTTGATGTAGTAAAATTCACTGCCGCATTTGCAAGCCTTATCAAAGAAGATTTACAAAAAGACAACTGTAAAATAGTTGTAGGTCGCGATGCCAGAATATCCGGACCTATTGTAAAAGACCTTATTATCAGCACATTGCTTGCAGCAGGTTGTGATGTTGTGGACATAGACCTAGCCACTACCCCTACAACCGAAATGGCTGTAATAAAGCATAAAGCAGACGGAGGCATAATAATCACTGCAAGCCACAACCCTAAGCAATGGAATGCACTGAAACTGCTGAACAACAAAGGTGAATTTATTGATGCCGCACAAGGCAAAAAACTTCTGGATCTTGCAGAAAAGGAAGACTTTGACTTTGCCGAAGTTGATAAACTCGGCAAGATCACTAAAGACGAGAAAGCACTTGATTACCACATAGATAAAATCTTGGATCTACCCTATGTAAACATTGAAAAAATAAAGGACCTGAAAATAAAAATCCTTGCCGACGCAATTAACTCAGTCGGGTCTTTAGCCATATCCGGCTTGCTTGACAGACTCGGTTTAAAATACGAAATTCTAAACGGAGACTTGAGCGGAGACTTTGTTCACAATCCCGAAC
>JALWKH010000312.1:0-844 GCA_026996635.1 Bacteroidales bacterium
CCGATAAAAGAAGATTTATATGAACTTATAGATAAAGCGAAACCTTTAATCGGCGTAAAACAGTGTAAAGGTGGAATAATAGCTTTACCATAAAGGATAGAGATGAAAAAATTTTTAATAAGTATAGAAAAGTAGTTAAGTGTCCTGTTAATATTGATAAAAGAGATATCTTGTTAAGTCCTTTAAAAGACAAAGGTTTAGGCGAAGTAGATGGGTTAATGCAAGTAGAAAAAATTTTGTTGGAAAATAGAAAGGTTGAGGAAATTTATTTTGTAACAAATGATTTGAAAATAATAAGAGAAGCTACCCTTATGGATATTCCTGTTATTTCTTACAAAAATTTTGTAGATATGTTTAATTTAAAACAAAAATTTTCAAAATTATTTTACTTGTAAAATGACCTTAATTAAGGTAGTTTTGGTTTACTGTATTTAACACTTCCTTCCAAACATACCACATTTACGGTGCTTTTCACTTTTTCTATAAGGCAAAGAAAGTATTTTACCTTATAAAAAGCCTCATTACTACCGCGATTAAGCAAAATTCAGTAATGTAAACCTTATTTACTTTTATCAAAATACCACGTTTAAGACTATTTCTGGTTAATTTATTTAATGTTGTAAAATATATAACTTAATAAAATTAACCTATTTGCCTAATTTGTGGTATTTTTGTAAAGGTTTATAAAATTAAGTAGTATGAGCAAGTCAAAATTGGGGTCTATGGGAAAGAAAATTACCCGTAGAGCAAAGGAAATTCAAAAGAAACATCCAAAGATGAAGTGGCAAAATGCCGTAAAAAAGGCAGGTAAAGAACTTAAAGGCAAGTTGTAAAGAGCAATGTA
>JALWKH010000312.1:854-3007 GCA_026996635.1 Bacteroidales bacterium
AAACTGGTACTTTCGGGAGAGGCCTTAACGGTGTCCGAAATCAAAAACGCCTTAATCAAGGCTTATCCCGGAAGTTTTAAGTATGAACACCAGCAAAAAGCCCTTTATCACCGTATTTTACGACACATTCATATTTTGGAGCGTAGCGGAGTTATCAAAATTAAGGCGGAACTCACACAATTAAAAACAGTAAAATATAAAATATGTTTGGCATCGGAATCAAAGGTATCGGGTCGTTAATGAAAGGCAATGTAAATGACCTGATAAAAAACAATCTCAAAGATTATTATCCGCAAATAACCACAGTTGTGCGGGATTTGGCAAAAGCAAAATACAGCAGCGAGCTTGCTGATGGCGAAGAAGTCAGTTTAATGTTTTTTGAGAGAAATAACAATATTATTTTGATAGTGGGAGCGGTCAGAAGTGCCGACTTTACCGTAACCAAGGTCTTTGAGAAGCACAATCTTTATGATTTGCTTATGAGTTTGGATTATGAAGAAATGATGAAACAAGCAAAAGAACAAAGCAATGGGAACAATATCGAACCAAAACAACTTGAACCTTGACAGTTTGCTTGACGAGCTGAAAACACCCAAGCAGGAATTTGAGCAACCCGAACCTGAACCTGAAGCGACAGAAGATCCGGCAATTGCCAAGGTGGAAGAAGTCAAAAACAAGGCATATTCATTGGTAGGTAGAATGATTTTTACCATTATTGATGTGCCACTTACCACAGTTGCGGCAATTATAGCGGAAGAAAGCATTGGCAAGCTGAAACTTGACAAAGAGTCAAAAGAATATTTGATAGAAGCCTATACCGAGGTAGCAAGGGCAATGCAATGGGAAAGCGTACCGCCTTGGCTTGTATTGGTGGCTGTAGGAGGTGCAAGCTACGGTAGCCTGTTCTACAGTGCCTTTGAAATGCGAAAGCAAAAGAAAAAAGCACAACAGGAACCGGAACGACCGCAAAATTTAGGCAAACCAAACCTTACGGTAGTAAAAAACAAGACCAATGAAGCAAGTAAGAAAAGCAAAACTGATAATAATCTTGGGGACAAACGGAACGGGCAAAAGCACACTGGCGGAAAAACTGTTGAAAGTAGCAAACAGGGGACTGATAGTAACACCTGATTATGCCGAGTTTACGCATTATCCGCTTTTGGATTTGAATAAGGAACTTTCCAAAATACGTAAATTTTCAGGCATAATGCGTACGGTGTGGGAAGATGATTTTACCCTACCGGTAATACAAAACTATTATCATAACGGCATGGTATTGTTTGATGATTGCAGAGCGTATTTTACATCATCATTGGATAAAGAACTGCATAAATTTTTGATACGACGCCGTCAAAATATGCTGGACATAATAGCGGTTGCACACGGGTTTACCGAAGTGCCGCCCAAGTTTTTCACATTTGCCACCGAAATAATATTGTTTAGGACATTGGACAATATTTATTCACGCAAATATGTGATCCAAGATTTTGAAAGAGTTAAAAAAGCTCAGGCGGAAGTAAACCGTATTTCCGAAAGAGATGAACATTATTTTCAAATCATAAAATACTGATAAAATGAAAAAAATAGTTGTAATAATGGGTTTTGTGGCACTTATGTTTTTGGTGCTTACATTGGTGGAAGATGAAACCGAAAAATTGTTGAAAAAGAAAAAACTCACCGATGCAGACAAAGAAAAACTGAAAAAACTCAAATCACGGATAGATGAAAAACTTGATAATGCGGAATCCGAAGCCGTAGAAGCCGAAGTAATAGAAGAACCGGTAAAAGCAAAGAAAGAAGTACCGACCCAACCGGTAAAAGAAGAAAAACCGCAAGTAGAAAAAGCCCCGGAAGCAATTAAATCCGAAACGGAAAAACCACCGGTACAGGAAAAAGAACCGGAACCAAAAGTAGAACATAAAGAAGAACTTGCCCCGCCAAAACAGACAAAACCTTGCCGTAAATGTGGTACACCAATTCCTAAATATCCAATAAACGAAGTGTATTGTCCTAAATGCAAAGCGGAAATCAAAGCACAAAAAGAAAGCAAAAAAGCCGGAGAACCCGTAAAGAAAAATGAATTAACTTTGTAAAGTAAAACATTTTATTCCTGTCCTGCCTCTTTTCATAAGACTAAAAAAGGGCTGCCGGTT
>JALWKH010000313.1 GCA_026996635.1 Bacteroidales bacterium
CTGCAATTCAGACAACAAAGGCATTACTCGCTCGCAGGCGGGTATATGTTTGAAATCGGAAGTGAAGTAAAACTCCAACCTTCGCTTATGGTAAGGTTCAACGAAGATATGGTATATCAATCTGACCTGAACATTAAAGCCATATTCAAAGACTTGGCTTTTGCTGGTATTTCTTACAGGGCTAATCACAATGATTTTCAATATTCGCCCGGTGATGCCGTTGTGGGTATGATTGGTATTCAAACAGGAAACCTTATCGTAGGATATGCTTATGATTACTTGCTAAGCGACCTCTCGAACTACAGCAACGGTTCGCACGAACTTATGGTAGTCTTCTTCCTCGGTAACGGAAACAGTTCAACTAAATTGTAAAAATTAAAAGTAGTAAGGTATGAAAAAAATATTATTGATTTTAATAATAAGCATCTCCGTTGGACTTGTGCCAAAAGTTGTGTTGGCACAAGATCCTGCAGATGCCGGTCCGGATCAAGTTGTATGCGAATCATCTACTTATTTGGACGCAGTAAATGTTCCTGGAGCAACTTCTCAAACATGGTATGTATTAGAAGGGAATGGCTCATTTGCTGATTCGCACGACCCACATACGCTTGTTACAAATCTTGATACAGGCAAAAATGCTTTTTTATGGGAAGTAGTGATAACAACCACAGGAGGATGGCCACCAGGACCAATTCCTCATTACTATTACGATACAGTTATTGTTTGGAACAATAACCCAGGAACGCCGGATGCTGGAGATACACAAACTTTATGCAGTAATTCTACAACATTGAATGCCACTGCACCGGTAAGAGGTTCGGGTACTTGGAGCATTGTTGCAGGATATGATATTATTATCGATGATATACACGACCCGAATTCAGCTGTTTCAAATTTACCTCAAGGCAGTTCAATTCTCAAGTGGACAATTACATACAATGGATGTAGTAAATCTGATTTAGTAAAAATTACAAATAACTTACCTGATCAACCGTTTGCAGGATACGACCAAACATTATGTTCTAAAGCAACCACATTGGAAGCTACTCCGGTAAATATAGGAACGGGAACATGGAGTGTTACAAGTGGAAATGCAACAATAGTAGCACCTAATAATCCTCACTCTCCTGTAACAAACTTGGAACAAGGTACAACTGTTTTAAGATGGACTGTTACACATGCAGGATGTACTCTTTACGATGAAGTATCAATAACAAATAACTTACCCGACCAACCTGATGCAGGTAGCGACCAAACTATCTGTGCAGACCACACAACCTTACATGCCAATAATCCGGCAATAGGATCAGGACATTGGTCATTGGTTACCAATACGGGAATAATAGAGGATATAAATTCTCCCACAACAAATGTATCATCACTTGGTCAAGGAGATGTAATTTTCAGATGGACAATTACAAATAATGGTTGTTCATTATACGATGATGTTAAAATAACAAACAATCTGCCCGATAAGCCGTTTGCAGGATATGATCAAGCATTATGTGATGATAGAACGACCCTGGAAGCAACTCCGTTGAATATCGGTACAGGTACTTGGAGTGTGGTTTCAGGTAGTGCAAATATCATAACTCCCGGTAACCCGCATTCATTTGTAACAAATATCCAACAAGGAGACAATGTTTTGGTATGGACTGCAACCAACAACGGGTGTACATTAACAGACACTGTTGTCATTACAAACAATCTTCCCGATCAACCCGATGCAGGAATTAACCAAACAATATGCTCAGATTCTACGGTATTATCAGCCGAACAACCAAACATTGGTGTTGGTTATTGGACTTGTGTAATAGGTGAAGCTGCAATTGATGACATATATGATACGGCAACTGCTGTCAGACATTTATCACAGGGTGAAAATGTTTTAAGGTGGAATGTTGTTAACAACGGCTGTACACTTTACGATGATGTTGTCATTACTAATGACTTACCTGACAATCCGTTTGCAGGTTATGACAAAGTAACTTGTTACGACACTCTCACTTTGGAAGCTACGCCACTTGTAATTGGTAACGGCTACTGGACAATTGAACAAGGAAATATGGCTTTTGCAGATTCTTCAGACCCGCATACTCTTGCTTCTAACATTCAACAAGGTACTAACATTATTGTATGGAACGCCGTGCATAACAACTGTTCTCTCTCCGACACGGTAGTAATTAGAAATGACAGACCTACCATTCCTAATGCAGGTGTAGATACCGCTATTTGTGCAGATTCTATTTCTCTTTATGCTAATACTCCTGCTATAGGACACGGCGAATGGTCTGTAGTTAACGGATACGGCGTGTTTGCCGATGTTCATAATCCTAACTCTCTTGTTTCTCAATTACCTAGAGGACAAAACACGCTGCGTTGGACTATAACTAACAACGATTGCTCCCTGTTTGACGATGTTGTGGTTACAAACGATTTACCTTCTGTGCCAAACGGTGGAGATTACTATCTCACTTGTGCAGATTCCGTAAACCTTAATGCTGATCAACCGCAAATAGGTACAGGTATGTGGACTGCTATTGATTCAAACATTACTTTCAACGATTCTTCTCTCTACAATGCTATGGCTTACAATTTACCGCAAGGTGTAGATACGATCGTTTGGACAACTATACACAATGCTTGTTCGCTCTCCGATACTGTGCTTGTTTATTCTTCTCAACTTGTTGAATCAAGCATTCATCAAGACTTGTCTTGCTATCAAAGTGGGGACGGTAGCATAGATGTTACTGTGTCAGGCGGATTTAATCCTTATTCTTATTACTGGACAAATAACATCGGTGATTTACCTTACACTTCACAAGATTTAAATAGCATTCCCGCCGACACTTATATGGTGGCTATAACCGACAGCATCGGTTGTCAAATTTTTGACACCATAATCGTTAACCAACCTACTCAAATTATGCCTAATGCTACTATAACAAATGTGCTTTGTCACGACGACAGCACAGGTAGCATTGTGCTTAACCCGA
>JALWKH010000314.1 GCA_026996635.1 Bacteroidales bacterium
TTTATTCACATTCAAATCCTTTGTAAACAAGTTTTGCCTTACTCTCAAACCGCAATTCGGGCAATACAAATCCTTTTCGCCCAATTCGTAACCGCAAGCAGGACAACAATTTTCGCCTTTGCACTCGTGAATGCCGTCCACTTCAAAATTCTCCAATATTGCTCTAACTTTCCCCGACAACTCCGACGAAAAAACGGAAAAAAGCAAAAAGTAAACCAGCACAAAGACAACAACAGTATAAACAAAAAATCCTTCCACTCCAATATGCGGGATAAATGCCCCGAGAAGCAACAGAATAAGAATGCTGTTCACTGCACTTTTGGACTTTATGACAAAAGTTACGACTTTATCTTTCGCACTGTCAATCGTTACGGCATATTGCAATCCGAAAAGTCCCGATTCAAAAACCAATTCCTCGCTTTCGTTCTTGCTCGCAAGCAACAGTTTATCCAGAACCCTAATTACATCATCGCCTTTAATGGTAAGAGTGTTATCGTGCTTGTAAGTAAATTTATATGAATACGGAAATGCCATATATTTATTTTAACAAAAACTCCGCAAGTTTACGAACTGCACGCCCGCGGTGGCTGATTCTGTTTTTTTCTTCTGCAGTCATTTCGGCAAAAGTTTTATCATATCCTTCGGGCAAAAACACAGGGTCGTATCCAAAACCTTTTTCACCTCTCGGTGCAGTGGTAATAACTCCGTCCACCCTGCCTTCAAAAGTATAAAGTTTACCGTCTTTTATGAGTGCTATCACTGTTATGAAATACGCCTTGCGGTCTTTAATATCTTTCATTTTTTCAAGCAGCAAGTTCATATTATCTTCAAAAGTGGCATTTTCGCCTGCATACCTTGCCGAATACACTCCGGGCTCTCCACCCAAAGCAGGAACAACAAGCCCCGTATCGTCAGCAAAACAATCGGTTTTGTACCTATCGTAAATGAATTGCACTTTTTGGATAGCGTTACCTTCTATGGTAGGTTGTGTTTCGGGAATCTCGCCTTCAAAACCGATATGTTTCAAACTCAATACATAAAACTTGCCCGACAATATTTGCCTGGCTTCCTGTAATTTATGTTGGTTGTTGGTTACAAATAATATTTTTTGCATATTTTTAATTGTTTTCATTACCCCCTTCTAAAGCGCAGTTACCTCCCTTGAGAGACTGTCCCGAATCATGTCATTCTGAACCACGTCATTCCGAATTTATTTCGGAATCTCTACTTGTTTCGGAATCTCAATCGTTTCCAATTCTCTTCCATTTAAATTTAATTCTAAAATAAACTTTATTAATCAATTCTATCACTTCAACAATCCCACCACCTTGCTTACAATATTTTCAGCAGTAAGTCCGTATTTTTGCATAAGTTCCATTGTCTCACCGCTTTCGCCGAAACTGTCTTGTATGCCCACAAAGTCCATTTTTACAAGATGCTCTTTTGCAAGCACTTCTGCCACTGCACTGCCCATTCCACCTGCCACTTGGTGCTCTTCGGCAGTAATTACCACACCCGTTTTTTTGGCAGAATTTACAATTGCTTCCCTGTCTATCGGCTTAATGGTGTGTAAGTTAATCACTTCTGCACTTATGCCTTTTTCCTTTTGCAAAGTTTCGGCGGCATTCAGGCTTTCCCAAACCAAATGCCCCGTCGCAATAATAGTTACATCCCTGCCTTCCTTTAAAATTTGAGCCTTACCGACTTCAAAAGGCATATCTTCCGGCATAAAATCAGGCATTGCAGCCCTTGCATATCTCAAATACACAGGTCCGTTAACTTGCTCGTAAGCAGCAAAAACAGCCTGAATTGTCTGCGTGGCATCTGCAGGCGACAACACGGTAATATTCGGCAACACCCTCATTGCTGCAATATCTTCAAGCGCCTGATGAGTTGCACCGTCAGGTCCCACAGAAATACCTGCGTGGGCACCTCCTACAACTGCGTGCAAATTATTGTAACACAGCGAAATCCTCACTTGGTCGTAATCCCTGTGTGCCGCAAAAACTCCGTATGTGGAAAAAAACGGTACAAAACCTTCTGCAGCAAGGCCTGCACTTACGCCGACAATATTCTGCTCGGCTATTCCGAACTCAAAAAACCTGTCAGGAAACTTTTCAGCAAAAAAATTCATACCTACTGAAGCAGTAATATCCGCTCCCAAAGCCACCACATTGTCATATTTTTCGCCGAGTGCGGCAAGACCTTCTCCAAATCCTATCCTCGTCGGCTTATATCCTTTAAGTTTAAATTCAGCCATATTTAGCAGTTTTCAAGTTCAGCCAAAAATTGCGGTAGTTGTTCTTTTGTAGGCGGTTTGCCGTGCCATCCGCAATTATCCTCAATGCTTTTTACACCCCTGCCCATTTTTGTATGTGCTATCACAACTTTAGGCTTGTTTCCGTTTCTATCTGATTTCAAAGTAGTTAAAACACCCACAACTTCCTCAATATTGTGTCCGTTCATCTCGATTACCTGCCAATTAAACGCTTCCAATTTAGCCTTTAACGGTTCAATATCAACCACTTCGTCCACATGTCCGTCTATTTGGCAATTATTCCTATCTATTATTGCAATCAGATTATCCAATTTATGAGCAGGAGCACTCATAAAAGCCTCCCATACCTGCCCTTCCTGCAACTCTCCGTCACCAAGGATGCAAAATACAGTATGGTTTTGTTTTTTTAGTTTTGCGGCGATAGCCATTCCAATGGCAATAGACAGCCCTTGTCCCAACGATCCCGTGGAAACTTCTATTCCGGGCAATCCGTGATTAGGCGTAGAGTGTCCTTGCAACCGCGAACCTAACTTCCTCAAAGTCAACAATTCTTCTTTCGGGAAAAATCCCCTGTGGGCAAGAGTGGCATAAATTACAGGAGCTACATGCCCGATGCTTACCACTATCCTGTCCCTTTTTTCATTTTCCGGGTCATCGGGAAACACATTCATCACATCAAAATACAATGCCGTAAAAATAACGGCAATTCCCAG
>JALWKH010000315.1 GCA_026996635.1 Bacteroidales bacterium
CAATAAAACTTACCAATGATATTTTTGCAACAGGTACATCTTCTTGCGGAGTGATTTTTTATGATAAAAATTTTAATGTTCTATTTGTTCTCAACGAAGAAAACGGTTTGAGTAGTGACGAGGTTTCTGATTTGTTTGTAGATGATTGCAATAATTTGTGGGTGGCAACATCTTACGGGGTTAATCATATCGAATATCCGTCCCGCTTTACTTTTTTTAATTATGCCTTGGGGGCAAAGAGTTTTGTTAATGATATAGTGCGTTATAACGGCAATATTTATTTTGCTTCCCGTAACGGACTGTATTTTATTGATAAAGAGAAAATTTTTCATAAAGGTTGTTTCAGCCCGCAAGTGGTAAAACAAGTCTTTCCCGATTTGGATTTTGACCTGAATTATTTCTATAAAGTAAACGACAACTTATATGTGACTTCAAGTTCAGGTTTGTATAAAATAGATAATGAGGGTTATAATTTGTCTCATCAGGGGTATTTCGGAACTATTTACAGGTTGAAGCATGACACTAATATTGTGCTTATTGCCAGGCTGAACGGTGTGGAAAAATTTGAAATAAAAGGAAATGATTTGGTTCCCGAAGGCAGGTTTATGTTTTTGAATTCCAATGTAAGGACAATTGCCGAAGATGAAGAATCAGTTTGGTTTGGAACGGATTACGAGGGGCTTTACCGTATTATGTTTACGGATTCGCTCAAAAATGAAAGCAAGGTATATAATTATAATAAAGCAAAAGGCTTACCCAAAGGATTTTCTTGGATTGATGTATATACTACTTCTACAGGTGTGCTTTTTTCTACGGAAAAAGGTGTATTAAGGTATAATGGCATAAAAGGGGCTTTTTATTTCGACACTACAATGGGCATAGATTTTTCAAAGGAGAAATATTGGGTATATCCTATTGTTGAAGACAGTAATAAAAATTTATGGTTTACCGTAGGAATAACTGGCAAGTATGAAAAGCATACTTACAAAGCTAAGTTTAACAGCAAAACCGGAAAGTATGATTTGGTGAAATCACAGTTTAACAAAATAAGTAATTATTCTATAGAACGAATTTATCCGGAAAATGACAGCCTGGTCTGGTTTTCAACGCCCAAAGGGGTTATACGCTACGAAAAATCTTACGATTCCTTTAAAAGAAATGAAAAGTATCCCATTTTGATTCACAAGTTGATAGTAGGTAAAGATTCGTTGTATCGGTTACCAATTAAATATTTGGAAGGTAATCTTGACAAAATACAATTGGATTATAAATATCACGATATTCACATTGAAGTTGTGGTACCGGACTATAACAAAAGTGAAAAGATTTATTACCGTTTTTATTTAAAAGGGTATGAAAAACGACCGTCAGAGTGGAAATTGGAAAATGTTAAGGAATACACAAACCTACCCCATGGTGATTATACATTGATTGTAAAAGCCAAAAATTCAAATGATGTAATGTTGGGTGAGATAAAAATTCCTTTTGAAATAAATCCGCCGTTTTATCTTACACCGTGGGCTTTTATTTATTACATAGTTTTATTGGTTTCGCTAATTTACATGGTATTGTATTGGAGGGCATATTTGTCCGAAAAAGAACAACTCTACATACAAATAATGTTGAAGGAACGAACAAAGCAATTGGCTTATCAAAAAGAACGGGTAGAGCAATTGTTGAAAAAAATACTTCCTGATGAGACAACCAAGCAAATAAAGGAAAAAGGGAGGGTTGACCGTAAATCGTATAAGATGGTTACAGTTCTTTTTGCCGATTTGAAAGGTTTTACCAAGATAGCGGAAAACACTCCGCCCGAAGAATTGTTAGATGAATTGGATATGCTTTATCTCAAGTTTGATGAGTTGGTAGAAGAGATGGGTATAGAAAAAATAAAAACCATTGGTGATGCATATATGTGTGCCGGAGGTATTCCTAAGAAAAACAGGACAAATCCAATCGAAGTTGTGTTGGTAGGGCTTAAGATGTTGCAAGTGTTGGAAGATGTAAATAAAAACTCAAAGAGCCATTGGCAAATGCGTATAGGTATACATACGGGACCGGTAATTGCAGGTATTTTGGGAACAAAACGGTTTACTTATGATATATGGGGCGATACGGTAAATGTGGCAAGTAGGATGGAATCGCTTGGAGAGCCGGGTAAGGTGAATATTTCGCACGATACATATGAGTTGGTAGAAAGGTTTTTTGATTGTGTGCCGCGTGGTGAAATTCCCGTTAAGTACAAAGGCAAGCTTAAAATGTATTTTGTAAAAGGCATAAAACCCGAACTGTCGGTAAACGGAGAAGGCAAGGAGCCGAATAAAGATTTTATGATTAAACTTCAGATGATAAGGTTCTTCGACTTGGAAGAATATATGCTCGACAGATTGGAAAAAGAATTACCGAAAAATCTTTATTATCACAATTTGAGGCATACTTTGGATGTGATGAATCAAGTGGAAATGATAGGTAGGGAAGAAGGATGCACCGATGAGGAAATTTTGTTGCTTAAAACTGCCGCATTGTTCCATGATGCAGGATTCCTGACTACGGTATCTTACTCTGACCATGAAGAGCAAGGTATAAAGTTGGCAAAAGAAATTTTGCCGAGGTTTAAATACACTCCCGAACAAATTCAAAAAATTTCTGAATTGATTTTTGCAACAAAATTACCGCCAAGGCCTAAAAATAAATTGGAAGAAATAATGTGCGATGCAGACCTGGATTATTTGGGACGTGAGGATTTTCTGCCTGTTTCCGACCTATTATATAAAGAACTTTATGAACGCCATATCGTAAAGAATAAAAAAGAGTGGGACCAAAAACAGATAGAGTTTTTGAGTAAACATCAGTATTTTACGGAAACTGCCAGACGGAACAGAAGGGTAAATAAATTGAAGCAGCTTGAAAAACTAAAAGAAAGAATGAAAGAATACGAAAAAGAGGAAAATAATGATGACGAAACAAAAGATAATTCTTAATC
>JALWKH010000316.1 GCA_026996635.1 Bacteroidales bacterium
ATATTTGGTTGATTTTCTTAAAACCAAGACACCGAACATTGTACATATGAAATATTCCGACCATCATGAGTTTGATATTGATGATATTGTAGAAATAAATAACCGTTTCGGTAAAATAAGAACACCAAAGCGATTGATTTTGACGACGGAAAAAGATTATATGCGTCTGAGGACAACAGAGGGTATAGACTATTTGAAAGATTACCCCGTTTATTATTTACCTGTCGAAAACGAATTTTTGACGGAAGAAGAAAAAGAATTGTTTAACAAACAAATTTTGGACTATGTTAGAAAAGATTACACAATCGGCAAACTACATCAAAGAAAGAATTAAAGAAACGCCTGAAATAGGTATAATTTTGGGAACAGGCTTGGGAGGTTTGGTAGAAAAAATCGAAACCGAAACCAAAATTCCTTATGCGGAAATACCGAATTTCCCCGTTTCTACGGTAAAAGGACACGGCGGCAACTTGATTTTCGGCAAATTGAACGGAAAAAACATTGTTGCAATGCAAGGCCGTTTCCATTATTATGAAGGCTATACGGCTCAAGAAATAACTTTTCCCGTGAGGGTGCTTAAGTTTCTGGGGATAAAAAGGCTGTTTGTTTCCAATGCAAGCGGTGGAGTAAATCCCGAATTTGAAATAGGCGACATAATGATTATTACCGACCACATAAACCTGATTCCAAATCCGCTTATCGGACCAAATAACGACGAACTCGGTCCTCGTTTCCCCGATATGAGCGAACCTTATGACAAGGAAATGATTAAAATTGTGGAAGAAGCGGCAAAAGAAGAAGGTATAACCGTTCGTAAGGGTGTATATTGTGCCGTGACGGGACCAACATTTGAAACTCCCGCCGAATACCGTTATTTCAGGATAATAGGTGCCGATGCGGTGGGTATGTCCACCGTGCCGGAAGTTATAGTTGCTCGTCATATGGGATTGCCGGTTTTTGCGGTATCAATTATTACCGACTTGGGTGTGCCGGGAAAAATCGTAGAAGTTTCACACGAACACGTGCTTGAAGCTGCAAAGAAAAGCGAGGGCAAAATGACTTTGCTTATCAAAAAGCTAATAGAAAGATTGGACAAGTAAACAATGGAAAAAACGATTTATGATACTCAAGCCCTTCTGAACAAGGCTTTGGAAGGACAATTTTTGTCTGTGGAAGAAGGTGTGCATTTGTACAACAATGCACCGCTGAGCGAACTTATTCTTGTTGCCGACGAAATAAGGAAGCAAAAGACAGGCAACAGTAGAATTGTCGGGTGGATTATAGACCGCAATGTGAACATAACCAATGTTTGCGTGGCTCAATGCGAGTTTTGTAACTTTTACCGCAAGCCCGGACATCCCGAAGGATACATCACCACGATGGCGGAATACGTGGAAAAAATTGATGAACTTTTTGAACTTGGCGGCGACCAATTGCTTTTGCAAGGAGGCTTGCATCCCAAGTTGGATTTGAAATATTACACGGGATTGTTCAGTATGCTCAAGGATATGTATCCCGACCTGAAACTGCATGCATTGAGCCCTTCCGAAGTGCATTACATTGCCCACAAAGAAGGCAAAAGTTACGAATATGTGCTCGAAAAACTCGTGGAAGCCGGATTGAACAGCTTGCCCGGTGCCGGTGCGGAAATTCTGAACGACAGGGTCAGGAATATTATTTCCAAAGGCAAATGTAACACGCAACAGTGGCTTGATGTAATGGAAGTTGCCCACAAAATGAATTTGCCTACTTCAGCCACAATGATGTTCGGACATATTGAAACGATAGAAGAACGCATTGAGCATCTTGTGCTTATCAGGAATTTACAAGCGAAGAAACCTGAGGGAACTTACGGCTTTTTGTCATTCATTCCTTGGCCTTTTCAAGATAAAGACACTGAACTTGCACGCAAGCGAAACATAAAAAGCAATGTAGATTCTGCCGAATATGTGAGAATGATTGCCATAAGCAGGATAATGTTGCCTAATGTGCCTAATATTCAGGCTTCTTGGCTTACCGTAGGAGTTGATACGGCTCAAATGTGCTTGCACGCGGGATCAAACGATATGGGTTCTATTATGATTGAAGAAAATGTGGTATCTGCTGCAGGAAGTAACATACGCGTAAACAAAGACGAGATTGTAAAAGCAATCAAGGACGCAGGCTTTATACCTAAGTTGAGAAATCAAAAATTCGAATACTTGGACTAATTTCCAAGTGCCGTTATGGATAAATTCAAACTTGTTTCGGACTTTAAACCTACCGGCGACCAACCGCAAGCCATAGAAAAACTGACAAAAGGAGTGCTGTCAGGCAAGCGGTATCAAACACTTCTCGGTGTTACCGGTTCGGGAAAAACTTTCACTATGGCAAATGTTATTGCCAATGTAAACAAGCCTACTTTGGTGCTCAGCCACAACAAAACTCTGGCGGCACAGCTTTACGGCGAATTCAAGCAATTCTTTCCCGAAAATGCAGTGGAATACTTTGTTTCTTATTACGATTATTACCAGCCGGAAGCCTATATTCCCACTACCGACACATACATCGAAAAGGATTTGTCCATAAACGAGCAAATAGAAAAATTGAGGCTTAGCACTACATCATCGTTGCTTTCGGGCAGGAGGGATGTAATTGTTGTGTCGTCGGTTTCTTGCCTTTACGGTATCGGTAATCCCGAAGACTTCAGGGCAAACACCGTTTATGTGGAACGCGGGCAAGTTATCGACAGGAATGTGTTTTTGCGGAAGTTGGTTAACGGCCTGTATTACAGGGTGGAAGGCGAGTTAAAAAAGGGATCGTTCCGTGTTGTGGGCGATGTGGTTGACATACTTATTCCTTACGAGGAATTTATTGTAAGAGTGGGATTTTTTGATGATGAGATAGAAGAAATTTTGATAATCAGCCAGCACACGGGTGAAATCATAAACGAGCTGGATAGGATTTACATTTATCCCGCCAGTATTTTCGTTACTACGCA
>JALWKH010000317.1 GCA_026996635.1 Bacteroidales bacterium
AAACCTTTGGCTTTAGCCTTTTTTTAGCCCCGCCTTAAAAGACGGGTCTATTCAGGTTAATAATGTAAACGAACATATAAAACAGACTGAAGTCTGTTTGGTAAAACGGGCTTTAGCCTGTTTATAATTCATTCAAAATACCATATTTGCTTAGCCCTGCCATTTATGGTAGGATAATAAAATGCCCAATTCTGCACCGGCTTTAGCCTTAGAAACTAAATGACGGATTTTGCGAAAGGACTTGTTTTTCCTGAAGTTAATCTTTATTGCGTAATTTGGGATAAATAAGAGGTATCACAACTGTATAAAATCCGATAATTACAATAAAGTTCTTAAATTTGAAGTCTAAAAATTGACGGTATGTTTAAGAATTTTCCTAGAACTTTTTGGGTAGCAAATCTTGTAGAACTTTTTGAAAGATGGGCGTGGTACGGATTATTTATGGTACTTGCTCTTTATCTTACCGGATCTCCCGACAGCGGTGCACTGGGCTTTACCCAAACGCAAAAAGGCTTACTGATGGGTAGTGTTGTTGGTATTCTTTATTTCTTGCCTGTGCTAACGGGATCTATTGCAGACAACCTCGGGTACAAAAAAACACTTCTCATTTCACTTACCGTTTATGCAACGGGATATGTTTTGTTGAGCTTGGTAAAAAGTTTTTTTCTGTTTTACATGGTGTTTCTGTATGTTGCAATAGGTTCGGCTCTTTTCAAACCTATAGTTTCGGCTACGGTACAAAAAACCACTAACAAAGAAACCGTTTCCGTAGGATTCGGCATTTTTTATATGATTGTAAACATCGGAGCATTTTTAGGGCCGATTTTTTCTTCCAAACTTCGTGGTTTAGGTTGGTCTTATGTATTTTATATGGCTGCTGCACTGTCAGTTTTTAATTTGCTTTTAGTATTGTTTTTTTACAAAGAACCTGCAAAAGAAAACTCCTCGAAGGTAAAACTCGGCGAATTGTTCAAACTTGTTTTCAAAAATTTTGCTGAAGTACTGAAAGACAAAAGATTACTTATTTTCTTACTTCTAATTGTCAGTTTTTGGACAATTTATAACCAACTGTTTTTTGCCCTTCCGGTTTTCATAGAACAATGGGTAAACACACATCCGCTTTATGAATTGTTAAGCAAAATATCGGTTGGTTTTGCTTCTGCAGTAGGCACACCACACGGCACCATAGAGCCCGAAATGATTACCAACCTCGACGCAGGGTTTATCATTCTGTTTCAAGTAATTATATCAAGCATAGTAAAAAAAATGTATCCCGTTAAAACAATAATGACAGGCATCTTCATAGCAACACTGGGTATAACACTGACTTTTGTAACGGCAAATATTTTTTATTTGATTCTCGGCATCTTTATTTTCTCAATCGGCGAAATGTCAAGCTCTCCTAAAGTGACCGAATACATTGCATCACTTGCTCCACCCGATAAAACTGCTCTTTATGTTGGAACTTCTTTTATCCCGCTATCACTCGGTAATTTTCTGGCAGGATTTATTTCGGGTAATTATTACCAAGCCGTAGCTGACAAAGTAACGATAATGAAAAAAGAACTTGTATCGTTGGGTGTAAACGCTTCGCAACTTAAAGACCTGTCTTCCACCAAAATATCGGATATGCTTATTCAAATGAAAGGAATGGACAAGTGGCAACTTACCTCGTACCTTTGGGACAAATACCATCCGTATAACTACTGGATAGCGCTGTTTTCAATAGGTATGTTTGCCGTGGTTTCATTGTGGGTTTATTATAAATTCCTGATAAAAAGGTAGATGGCTCACGAACAACGAAAATATTCACTGATTCTGGCTTTTTCATTGCTTGTGCTGATTTATATCGGAAGGCTTTTTTATTTGCAAATCATTGACAAATCATACCAACTGTCCGCCGAAAACAATGTGCTGAAATTCGTTGTGGAATACCCCGAACGCGGATTACTCTTTGACCGCAACGGCAAACTGCTTGTTTACAACAAGGTATCTTACGACCTCACGGTTACTCCCAACAAAATCAGACCTTTTGACACCGCTTTTGTGTGCAATACATTGTCAATTACCAAAGAGGAACTGAAAAAGCTTTTGCAAAAAGCTAAAAATTATTCCCGCTACAAAGAATCGGTAATTGTAAAAATGCTTTCGGAAAAGGAATCGTATTTAATTCAAGAAAATTTATTCCGCTTGCCCGGATTCGGATTACAGAAAAGATTGATTAGAAGCTACAACGACACAATAGCACCACATCTCCTCGGTTACATAGGCGAAGTAACAAAAAAAGACATAGCAAGGGACAATTACTACAAACAAGGAGACTATATAGGCAAAACAGGCATTGAGGCTTATTACGAAAAAATATTGCGGGGCAAAAAGGGTGTGTCCATTTATATGGTCGATGTTCACAACAGGATAAAAGGCAGGTTTGCCGACGGTAAATACGACACATTGCCGCAAAGAGGAAAAAACCTGACCGTAACAATAGATGCAGACTTGCAGAGATATGCCGAAAAACTGATAAGAGGCAAAATAGGCAGTGTGGTGGCAATTCAGCCGAAAACGGGAGAAATTTTGGCATTTGTTTCCAGTCCTAAATTTTATGCAGACAGCCTTAACGGAAGGAACAGGGCAAAATATTACCGTAAGCTCGTACGCGACCCGCTAAAACCGTTGTTTAACCGTGCAATAATGTCAAAATACCCGCCCGGATCAACATTCAAAGTAGCCAATGCTCTGATAGGGTTGCAAGAAGGTAATTTATTTCCTAATACATATTATTCCTGTCATTACGGCTACCACGCAGGCGGCGTTTCAGTGGGGTGCCACGGACACAAATCACCTCTAAACCTTTACGAAAGCATACAAATGTCTTGCAACGCATATTATTGCAATGTGTTCAGGCATATTTTGGAGGATAAACGTTTTGCCGGCATTCACGAATCT
>JALWKH010000318.1 GCA_026996635.1 Bacteroidales bacterium
CAAAAAGAAATATTGGAACAAACTTTTGAAAACTGGAAAGGCGATTATGAGCAAACAGATGATGTTACTGTTTTCGGTCTGAAGATTTAATAACTGAAAGCATCTCCTTTTTTAATAATAAACTATGGGAAACAGCATAGGCAAAATATTCAAACTCACCACATTCGGCGAATCACACGGCGAAGCTATCGGGGGTGTAATTGACGGTATTCCTGCAGGATTGGAAGTTGACTATGATTTGATAGCAACGGAACTGAAAAGACGAAATCCGAAAAATATACCTTTCAGTACTCCGAGACAAGAACCGGATGAGGTTGAGTTCCTTTCGGGAATTTTTGAAGGCAAAACACTTGGTACTCCTGTTGCTTTCATTATTCGCAACAAGAACCACAACAGTAAAGATTACGACAACTTAAAAGATATATTCAGGGCTTCACACGCCGATTACGGATATTTTGCCAAATACGGTATACGCGATTATAGGGGCGGAGGCAGGGCTTCGGCACGGGAAACCGTTGCAAGAGTGGTCGGCGGTGCTTTTGCAAAAATGATTCTTAACAAATACGGCATTAAAATCCAGTCTTATGTAAGTGAACTTGCAGGAATTAAAATTTCGAAAACGGATTTTAACTATTTACCGCATTCAATACTAAATATGCCGGATGAAGAAGCAGAAAAAAAGGCTTTAGAAAAACTGCAGGCAATAAAAAACGAAAACAACAGTGCAGGCGGGATTATCGAGACGCTCTGCACAGGAATGCCCGCAGGTCTAGGTGAACCGGTTTTTGATAAATTGGAAGCATGCATTGCAAAAGCAGTTATGTCTATACCGGCGGCAAAAGGTATCGAATTCGGAGACGGATTCCAACTTGCAAGAATGACAGGAAAAGAAGCAAATGACGAATTTACCGTAGAAAACGGTAAAATAACCACAGGCACAAATCATAACGGCGGTATTCTCGGAGGAATAAGCACAGGAAACGATATCTTTTTCAGAACCGCATTCAAGCCGGTTTCAACTATATCCGTAGAACAAAACACTGTAACGGTAAACGGTGAAAAGACAACTTACACACCACACGGCAGACACGATGTTACCGTAGTGCCACGTGCCACTGTGATTGTAGAAAGTATGACAGCAATTATTTTGGCAGATATGATTTTGCAAAACAGACTTGCAAAGCTTTAATGCAAGCCTATTTCTCCCCGATAAGCACCCGAAAAGTATAAATTTACTTTCATCCCAACCGCTCCGTAAAAGTGGTTCACTTCCTTAAAATATTCGGCATAACCGTTATTGAAAGTTCCGAAAAGCGAGGCACCTATTCCAATGTCGTAAAATATCTTTTTGGTAAGCTCCAATTCCAGATAAATTCCGGGTTTTCTGTATGCCCTGTAAAAGTCAACATCCATTGAAGGCTCGTGATAAAAAAAGTATGTGCCGTAAGAATATGACAATCCCGCAAACAAAGAAAAATTGGCTTGCGGTGTTTCCACTCTTTTACCTACGGCAAAAACCAAGTCGTTTATCTTCTGTAATGTACGAGACAAAACAAAATAACGGCTGACAACAGAATAACCTACTCTAAACGGCTGTTTCTTCAGCCTGAAAGTATAAAAAAATGAACCAGCCTGCTCTGAATTGTGCTGCCTGAAATTGAAGCCCACACCGTAAGAAATAAGTAAATAATTGGCAAACTGCCTGTAAATCTTGTTGCCGATTACGGTATCTTCAATTGTAGGACGGTTAAAACGAAAGTGCTGTGCCTTAACCGCCAAAGATGAAACGGCAAACAAAACCGCAATAAAAAGTCTATAAATAATCTTCTTTGCCATTGATTTTCAATTCGTCAACAATTTGCTTAATGCTTTGTTCGTCGTCGATATTAACGATTAAGAAAGCATCTTTGGTATCTACCAATATAACATTTTCCATACCCTTTGCCACATAAATTTTATCCGGAACGGTAGAATAAAATAAAGAGTCTTTGGAATCAAAAATCATAAAATTTTCACCGGAAACAACATTTCCTCTTTTATCTTTTTCTTTGTTTTCGTAAAGCGAATACCAAGTACCCAAATCAGACCAAGTAAATGAAGACCTGATCAAATACACATTCGAAGCCTTTTCCATTACTCCGTAATCAATGGATATGCCTTTTATTTGGTTGTAAATTTCGTTAATAATTCGTTTTTCTTCTTCCGAATTTATTTTTTCGAAATTATCCGTAAACAACTTGTGAATTTCCGGCAAATACTTTTCAAATGCTTTTTCAATGGAATTTATATTCCAAATAAACATTCCGGAATTCCAGTAAAATTCGCCGCTTTCAACAAAAAACTTAGCCATTTCAAGATTTGGCTTCTCAGTAAAGGTTTTCACCATAAAAATGGAATCCGTTACCTTTTCGGAAGAATCAAACTGAATATAACCGTAACCTGTATTAGGTCTGGTAGGTTTTATGCCAATTGTAACAAGTGCATCATTATTTTTTACAAAATCAAGGGCTTTTTTTATGTCTCCTATAAATTTATCCGTTTCTATGATAAGGTGGTCGGAAGGTGTTACAATAATATTGGCATCAGGCGATATTTTTTTTATTTTTTGATTTGCATACTCTATACACGGAGCGGTATTTCTTCCGACAGGCTCCAACAGTATCTGTTCGTCTTTCAAAAATGGCAGCTGCTCTTTTACAAGTGAATAATATTCTTCATTTGTTACCACATAAAAGTTCTGGGGCGGAACAATCGTTTCAAACCGTTCATAAGTCATCTGAATGAATGTCTTACCTGTTCCCAATATATCCAAAAACTGCTTAGGTAATTTTTTGCGGCTTACAGGCCAAAATCTTGTACCCACACCGCCTGCCATTATCACGCAAAATGTATTCTCGTTATTCATACACATCAACTTTTATAAATTTGTTTATTTTCACAT
>JALWKH010000319.1 GCA_026996635.1 Bacteroidales bacterium
TCCACCCAGCCTTCCCTCTCAGGAAGTGTAGGCGGCAACAATTTGGCGGACAACGGCCTGAGTATCAAATCCTTTCCGCCGCTTAATTCTTCCACTTGCCTGAGTGCAATAACCCGCTGGCTCATAGGTCTTTGCCCGACCACTTCACCGCTTATCACAAACTTTGCATCGTATTTATCCAAAAGCCTGAGAGACCACCTGAACATATTGGCGTGGCAATCTATACACGGATTAAAATTTTTGCCGTATCCGTATTTCGGTTCAAAAAGCACATCTCGGACAAATTGTTCTTTGATGTCCAAAATCTCAAGCTGCACACCCAACCTATCAGTTACCCGCTTAAGGTACTCGTGCTTCTGCTTAACCTTAGTGCCTCCGAAGCCCGTATCAAAATGCAGTGCAATAACTTCTATCCCCTGGTCTGCAATCAACTTGACGGACAAAATACTGTCCAACCCTCCGCTAAACAACGATAATGCTTTCATTTATTCAAAATTTGCCTTACAAACGACAGTAAAATATATGTGAGTATAATTAAAGGTATGGATTGGAACCCGAAAGAAAATGCCAATACCAATCCGAAAAACAACAGCAGCAACTGGTAAACTGCATCAGTATTTTTATCATCCACTCCCCTCTTTAACTTGAAAGAGAACATCCCCACATTCGAAACCATCATATACGAAAGAAAAATAATAGACACCAAATAAAAATAGGGATTTGTTGCTACTGAATAAAAATATCCGCCTTGTTCATAAGCAATTATGAGCGGGAAAGCAATAAAATACAATGCAACCGAAGGCACCGGCATCCCCGTAAAATCACTGCTTCCGCTTTGATAAACATTGAACCGTGCAAGCCTCAATGCTGCAAACACAGGCAAAAGCACAGGTGACAGAATCATAATTTCTTGCCAGAAACCTGCTTGCATAAATTCGTCAATACTCGCGATGCCGTACAACCCTGCAATAATCCTGACCAAAATTACCGCCGGTGCCACTCCGAAACTCACTACATCACCGAGCGAGTCGAGTTCCTTTCCAATTTCACTTTTTGCATTTAGCAATCTGGCTGCAAATCCGTCTATATAATCAAAAAACATGGCGGCAAGTACAAAATACGAAGCCCATACAAGTTCTCCCGCCATAGCCGAAACTATTCCGAGAAAACCCGATGCTACATTTAATGAAGTGATAAAGTTGGGTATGTGTTTTTTCATTTGGAAATTAAATTGTTTACTTTATTTTTTACTGTATCTCCCACTGAAACATTTTTCCGGCTATGTCATTCCGAACTTGATTCGGAATCTCTACGTTTCGGGAGAATATAAATTTGGGTGAAAATTGTATCATATAATTAAATTCTAAAATCTTCAATTTAATTGTGTATCAATGTTATTTTTCTAAAATATTTTTACACTATCTGTAAATTATCTCATTCCTGTCCGGACCCGTTGAAATCATACTTACGGGTGTATTTGTTTCCGTTTCAATGTAATTCAGATAATCCTTGAACTCTTGCGACAATTCGTCAAAAGTTTTCTTTTGCGACAAGTCTTCTTTCCAACCCGGAAACTCTTTATACACAACTTCTTCCACCTCCGCAACATCAAACGGCATTTCGGAAGAAATTTCTCCGTTTACCTTATAGGCAACACCGGTTTTCACCGTATCAAACCCGCTCAGTACATCGGATTTCGTGATAATCAGGTCTGTTACACCGTTTATCATCACAGCATATTTCAGAGCAACTATATCCATCCAACCGCAACGACGCGGCCTGCCTGTAGTTGCACCGAACTCGCGCCCTACCTGCCTCAACTTCTCTCCTGTTTCGTCAAACAGTTCTGTAGGGAAAGGTCCGCTACCCACGCGTGTAATGTAAGCCTTGAAAATGCCGTAAACCTTGTTTATCTTGGAAGGTGCAACACCCAACCCCGTAGAAACTCCAGCCGCAATGGTGCTCGAAGAAGTTACATAAGGATAAGTGCCGAAATCAATATCCAACAAGGTGCCTTGTGCCCCTTCAGCCAATACATTTTTACCTTCTGCTAAAGCCTTATTTATAAAATATTCGCCATTTATTATATTAAAGCCTTTTAATGCTTCCAACGACTCAAACCATTCTTTTTCAGCCTCTTCCAAATCAAATTCAAAATCTTTTACATACATTTCCACCAACTTGAAATGCTTTTGTTTAAGGCGCTCGTACCTTTCCTTGAAATCAGGCATAAAAATATTCCCGAACCTTAACGCATTCCTGCCGATTTTGTCCATATAAGCAGGTCCGATTCCTTTCAGAGTAGAACCGATTTTATTTTTGCCTTTTGCAATTTCCGAAGCCTTGTCAAGCACCTTGTGTGTAGGAAGAATAAGATGTGCTTTGTGTGAAATATATAGCGAGTTTTTGACATCAATACCAAACTCTTCCACACCTCTGATTTCCTCCAACAAAGTAACGGGATTAACCACAACTCCGTTGCCTATCAGGTTTTTAACACCCTTGCGGAAAATACCGGAAGGTATAAGGTGCAAAACAAAACTTTTTCCGTCAAATTCCAACGAATGACCTGCATTGGGACCTCCCTGGAACCTTGCCACAATATCATACTTTTCGGACAAAACATCCACTATTTTCCCTTTTCCTTCGTCTCCCCACTGCAAGCCTAATAAAACATCAAGTGCCATATAATTTTATTTTTTAACAAATGCGAATGTAAGAATTTTTTGCAAAATATTTATGAAATAATTCTAAAATCATTAGGAAAGACAACATCAAAAAGCAAAAGAATACAGACCAAAAAGTTTACCTATGAAAAAAACTAAAACAATAATCAGTATCCACCTTGCAAAACCTGCTCCTTTTTTCACTGCCATGTGTGATGCTACAAAACCTCCAATTAAACCTCCTATAGCAGTAATACTACCCAAAACAAA
>JALWKH010000320.1 GCA_026996635.1 Bacteroidales bacterium
ATAAATTGTTTATTTAAAACCATTTAGCAAAAGAAACATCGTTAAAATACAGGAAGACTGTTGCTAAAAAACATAGACGAAATGAAAAAACTTGTAATTCTGATAATTTTACTGTTCCCCGCTATAATTGGTGCGGCACAAAGTGATGATAAATTGAACATCGGCGGGGAACTTTACACAAACAACCGTGTAAGACTTAATGACACATTGCCGTGGTCGTGGAACGAAAACCGCATTGATTTGCAACTTACAAGAAAAGTAAGCGGGTTTGGCAAATTTAATGCCGATGTGTGGTTCAGGAGTTTTAATTTCAGCGAAAACGATTTGATAAACCCTTATTACACATCAAACCTGACACTGCCTTTCAGTTATGAAATCAGGGAAGCAAACTTTGAACTGTACGACTTTTTGATAAAAAATCTTGATGTAACTATCGGACGGCAACGGATTGCTTGGGGAACTGCCGACAAAATCAATCCTACGGACAATTTGAACCCGTACGACTTTGCGGATATTTTCGACTTCGGCAGACACCTCGGAAGCGATGCAATTGATGCCCGCTATTACATTGGTGACGATATGAAAATAGAAGGCGTGTTTATACCTTACTTCAAACCGGCACGATTGCCGTTCGGAGATTGGTGGCAAGCTTTTGAAGAAGATAATTCAAATTTGCCGGACACAATGAGGATAACAGAAAGGCACAATATAATCCAACCGGTCACAATCAACCTGAAATACAACAACTTCACTTATAAATATGAATTGCCTCCTAACAAATTTTCCGACAATCCTATTTGCGGAATAAAAGTTGCAAAAACACTATTCGGCTTTGATTTTTCGGCAAGTTATGTTTACGGCAGGGACGGATTCCCTTTACCTAGTGTCAGCGATGTAACCGTTGATTCATTGTCTTCTACACTGGATACAGCTTACCTTTCCATAGATACCAAATTGATTTATCCGCGTGAACATATCATCGGGTTTGACTTTGCAGGCGTAATCGGCAATTTCGGAGTAAGAGGCGAACTCGGCATTTTCATACCCGACAAAGAATACAAATTGACAATAAACAGCCCCGACCCGAACAGTTTGGTTAATGTGCCGATTCCGCTTCCGTTGGAGTTTGAAGCAGAAGGTATGCCGGAAGACAGCGTTGTTTTTTCAAGCAAGGCTTATGCTAAATACGTTTTAGGTCTTGATTACACTTTTACCTGGAATGCTTACCTTAATTTTCAATATGTGCACGGGTTTGTGAATGAAAGAGGAAACGGCAATATGAATGATTATTTTGTGCTTCACTTCGAAAAGAAATTTTTTGATGACAAATTGATTTTATCTCCGGCAGATGTTATGGCAGAAGTTTATGATTGGAACGATATTGCAAATAATTATGCTTTTGTGTATATGCCTACAGTAGGCTTTCAGGCTACCGACAATGCAAAAATAGAAATAGGTGCAAGAATAATTGACGGCAAAGGTAACGGACTATTTTCAAAAATAAAAGATAAAGACGAATTTGTAATTTCGGCAAAATACAGCTTCTAAAAAAGAGGGCGGCTTGCCCTCTTTTAATTTAACTACCAATAACAGTACCCGCACGGTCGTATCAAGTAGTTTATTTATTTACTATTCAATCTCAATAAATTACCCACTGCACGCAAAATTTTTCTTAAAAAAATTTTGCCAACAGAAAAATTTGAACGAAATTGCAATGCAAAATTTTGAACTATGAATACAAATTCAAGCATTCAAGCATTCAAGCATTCAAGCATTCAAGTTGTCAAAAGGTTCTTATTATTATTTTTAATGTTAATAGGCAGTATTCAATTTGCTTTCTCTCAAAAAGCAATTGGTTGGGAAAAATATCCTTACAACGGTTGGTTATATCACAACAAAGGTGTTGCCTTAGGTGATAGTGTATATCCATATTATAAACTTCTTATTACTAATAAAGCTGCAGGTGAAGAAAATATTTTTATGCAAATTGCCAATACTATACTGACAGGATCTTTGGCAACAGACGGATTCCTGGTAGGATTAAACGGTATAAACGCCATACTCAACCAACAAGAAAATGCAGACATTATATTTAAAACCAATGCTACCGACAGAGCAATTATCAAAAACAACGGATTTGTCGGAATAGGAATTTTGGATCCGAAACATGACTTGCATGTTCACGGAACCGGTACAACAGGCGGCGGAACGTCTGGAGAGTTTGGTGTATCAACAAGACCCGATTTTGCAAAAAGTAGTTCAACCGAAAGCAATAAAGGTTTGGGATTGGGTAATTTTAATTTACCAACTAATCAACCATCACCATACGCAGCTATCCAACTTACCAACAATACAACAGGCACCACTGTAAACGACGGCTTGCTTTTTGAAATTATAAACAACGATGCAAAAATAAATTTGCAAGAACAAGGCAGTATAAGTTTCCGTAACTCCGGCAAAACTTCTATGGAAATCACAAAAGAAAATAACATTAAAATAGGAAGTATAACATCACCGAATACAAACATAAAAGTTGACATTTCAACTTTGCACAAAAACGGTCTGCTGGTAACAACTTATAATAATCCCGACGGGTATATATTCAAAGCCAGAAGTAATTACAATTCTAATGCTTTGGTTGTAAAAGGAGACGGAAAAGTAGGTATCGGCACAGACAACCCGGTAGAAGCCGTTCAAATTGGCGACAGATTTGTAATCCACAATGGCGGAACAAAAGTTATCGGATATAACTGGCATTACGAAAACGGTAGCTCAAAATATATTACAAACGGATACTCTTCTCAAATCAGGTTCGGCGGTAACGGAACATTATCATTTGTTGTATCACCTTCGGGATCCGCAGGACAAAACATAACCGATGAAAAATATGCAATCCACATAACCAACGACGGTAAAGTGGGTATAGGAACGA
>JALWKH010000321.1 GCA_026996635.1 Bacteroidales bacterium
TATTATAATTTTGTGTAAAATAAATTTGAAACAAAACAACAACAGATATGAAATACATTAAATTACTTGTTTTATTATTGTTGATAGGCGGAGGAACCGGACTTAAGGCACAAGTTACCGGTAATCCCGAAGATTCAACGTTGGTTGTAGCCGAGAACCAAGAGGCGGAAATTGCCTATAACAAGGGTGTAGAAGAATTTAAGAATAAGAATTACCAGGCGGCAATAGATTCGTTCAGTGCAGCAATCAAGTACAAGCCGAATTTTGCCAAAGCATATTTCAATCGAGCCAATGTTAAAACAGTGCTCAAAGATTATAAAGGTGCTATTGAAGATTATACTTTGGCAATAACAAATGACACAACCGGTGAAATGGTTAAGGCTTATTATTTCAGAGGAAGGGCTAAACAACTTTCCGGTGATAATGTGGGAGCTTTGCAGGATTACCAAACTGCGGTTGAAAAAGGTTACAAAGATGCAAAAGCATATTATTATATAGGTATGATCAAGTTCCTTGACGGTGATTACCAAGGAGCATTGGATGCTTATAATAACGCTATTAAACTCGATCCGAAATATGCTTATGCATACAATGACAGGGGTAGTACATACCGTAAGTTGAAAAAATATGAAGAAGCCGTAGCCGATTACAAAATGGCAACAACACTCGACCCGAAAATGCATTTTGCTTTCAATAACCTTGGAAGTGTTTACCGAAAGCTGAAAAAATACGATGATGCAATAGCTTCATATACTATGGCATTGAACATAAAACCTGATTATTACATAGCATACAATAACCGCGGTAGTGCCAAAATGGATAAAAAAGATTATGACGGTGCAATTAAAGATTTCCAAAAAGCGGTAGAAATAAAGAACGATTATTATTTTGCTTACAACAATTGGGGCAGGGCTTTGATGAAACAAAAGAAATATGAAGAAGCCATAAAAAAATTCAATAAGGCTATAGAAATAAAAAGTGATTTCGGCGTAGCATATCTCAACAGGGGAATTGCTAAGGAAGAACTGAGAAAACTAAAAGAAGCTTGTCAAGATTGGCAAAAAGCCAAAGAATACGGAGTAAAAGTAGCTGAAACATATTTACAAGAATGCAGAAACGACTAAAAATAAATAATATGAAGACAAAAATATTACTTGTCATAGGGTTTATGTTTATGATTTCGGGTGTTTTTGCCCAAGAAAGGAATGAAATCATAGAGACAAGAGAAATTGTTATAAAAAAGGACGATTACCGCTCCAAAGATGATTATAAAAAAGCCAAATCTTTAATAAAAGAAGCCGAACCGCTTTTTGCTCTCGGTCGTGGCGGATACAGAAGAGCTTTGGATAAATATTTGGAGGCTTATCAACTTAATCCGAATAATGATATTCTTAACTTAAGAATAGGTATTTGCTACCTGTATTCAATTCAAAAAACCAAATCAATCAAATATTTCGAAAAAGCATACGAATTGAATCATTTTGTGGATCCTAAGATAATGTTTTATCTTGCCAGGGGATATCATTTGAATTACCAATTCGATAAAGCTATTGAATATTACAATAAATACAAAAACACATTATCTCCCAGGGATTTGCAAGAACACAGAAAAGAACTTGAAAAATATGTGAAAGAATGTGAAACGGGAAAGGAACTTGTCAAACATCCGGTTAGAGTGTTTATCGACAATGTGGGAGAAGCTATAAATACAAGTTATCCTGAATACAGCCCGTTGATTTCTACTGATGAATCGGTTATGATTTTTACATCACGTCGTCCCGATACTTACGGAGGCGGACGTGACCCGGGTGATAATTTGTATTTCGAAGATATTTACATTTCATATAAAGGTCCTGACGGTAAGTGGCAAAAGGCAAAAAATATAGGACCTCCATTGAACACAAAAAACAATGATGCTACCGTAGGACTTTCTCCTGATGGTACGCAATTGTTCATTTTTAACGGTAGAACAAACGGGGGTGATATTTATGTGTCTAAACTTGAGGGAGATAAGTGGTCAAAACCTACTGACAAGCCATTGAAGAAATATATAAATACGGAATATCACGAATCATCCGCTTCTTTTTCTTTTGACGGAAAAACAATGTACTTTGTAAGTAACAGGCCGGATTTAAGTTATGGTGGTCACGATATTTTTATATCTTACTGGGATGAAAAGAAAGAAATTTGGGGTAAGCCCCAAAATATCGGACCTACAATAAATACCGAATACGACGAAGAAGGTGTGTTTATGCACCCTGACGGTCGTACCTTGTATTTCTCTTCTAAAGGGCACAATACAATGGGTGGCTACGATATCTTTAAGTCCGAACTTCAAGATGACGGTACTTGGAGCAAGCCGGTTAACTTAGGTTATCCGATAAACACACCTGATGATGATGTATTCTTTGTAATAAATGCAAGTGGTAAGCGTGGTTATTATTCTTCTGTAAAAGAAGATGGTATCGGGGACTATGATATTTATATGATAACATTCCGCGGACCTGAAAAGCCGACCATTGAAAGTGTTGAAGACCAACTGTTGGCAAATACCAAACCTATCCAGGAAACAGCTGTTGAAGGTTCGGTTAAAATTAAGACAATGCGTCTGACAATTGTAAAAGGTACTGTAACGGATGCATTTACCAAAGAACCTATTCAAGCTACCATAGAAGTTATTGATAATGAAAAGAACCAGGTTATATCTACCATAAAATCAAATGCTAAGACAGGTAAATATCTGGTGTCGTTACCTTCAGGTAAGAATTACGGTTTGAATGTGAAAGCCGACGGATATTTGTTCCATTCCGAAAACTTTAACATTCCGAAGGCAACCGGATACCAAGAAATTATAAAGGATATTGCTTTGAACAAACTTCAAGTTGGTTCTAAGGTTGTGCTTAAGAACATTTTC
>JALWKH010000322.1 GCA_026996635.1 Bacteroidales bacterium
ATGAAATACACAACAGCACTTATTTATGCCATTGCAATAATAATTGCCGCATATTTTCTCGGGACTTCTTATGTAAACAGAAGCAAGCCGCAAGGAACGCTTACCGTCAAAGGTTTGGGAGAGGTGAATTTTACTTCCGATTTAATTGTTTGGTCTGGCAGTTTTTCCAGACAAAGTTTTGATATAAGAGATGCTTATACGATGCTTGAGCGGGACAGGAAGAAAATTTTGAAATATTTTGCTTTCAAGGGCATTCCGGAAAAAGAAATTATTTTCAGCTCGGTTACTCCGCAAAAACTCTTTAAAGATACTTATAACGAATACGGTAAGTATGCAGGTCAACAGTTTGATGGGTACAGACTTACGCAATATGTAAAGATTACATCCAAAAAGGTTGATTTGGTGGAAAAAGTATCACGCGAAGTGTCGGAATTGATAAATGACGGTGTGAACTTTTATTCTGATGCACCACAATACTATTACACAAAATTGGCTGGTCTGAAACTGGATTTGATAAAAAAAGCTACCGATGATGCAAGAAAAAGAGCAGAGCAAATTGCCGAAAATTCCGGTGCTTCACTCGGTAAGTTAATTTCCGCCAAAATGGGTGTTTTTCAAATCACTGGGCAGTATTCCGACGAGGATTATTCGTGGGGTGGAACTTTCAACACGACATCAAAAGACAAAACGGCTTCAATTACCGTTACGCTTGTGTATAATGTGAAATAATCAGTGCAGGGTTATTTCTCCACTACTTTATATTCAATGGCGAATTTTTTGCCTATTCTGCCAACAGCATCAAAATCTATGTGGAAGCGGTCTTTGTCCGTAAAAATTTTATCATTCAAAAATACGGAATGGATTTTATAAATCAGCGGAACGGTATTACCGCCTATTTCCACTTTTTGAAAGAAATCACAGAAATAAGCCACATCTACGCCTTTTACCATTGGCGGATAGCCGGGTTCTTCTTTTACAAGTTCTATTGAAAACTTTTCGGCTTCGCTTTCATCGGCTGATAAAGCTTCGGAGCTGGCGTACATTTTATCCAAGAGGTGTGGAGGCACAATGCAAATTGTAGCTTTTCCCGTTTCCAATGTGTTGCGGAGTGTGTCTTTGGGCGTGCCGTCTTTTTTGTGACCTACCGAAACAAGAAGCGTAGGCGGTTCGGAACTTAATGCAATAAAATAACTGAATGGTGCTACATTGACTATTCCGTTGTTTTCGGTTACCACCCAAGCAATGGGGCGTGGAATTACCGTTTGGGACATTATTTTGTATCGTGTGAGCTTGTCCAGAGGTTCGAATTCTAGTTTCATTTGCTTAGTTTTTGTTGAGCTTAAAATTACAAATTTTGCTGATACGATGAATCAAAAGAATGATTTAAGACTGTTGCGATATTCACCAACTATGAATTTTTAGTTTTTTCCGGATTTTTCAGAAAAATTTCAGTTAAAAATTCTATGAAAATCCGATACTAAACATAATACACCTGTCTGTTTTTATGATTTTTTTGTTTAATTTTAAATTTTTACTTTCTTTTTCTGCCATTTTCATCAAGTTTTATATAAATTTTTCATTATCCCCGGACTTCTATACAAATTATAACACATTGCTTCCATAAGGTTTTGTGTATGCATTTTTGCCAAGCCCCTATATCTTGCTATGCCTCCATTAAACCAACGCTTTATACTGCCGAAGACTCGCTCTATCTTGTAGCGGGTTTTTCCTATTAATTTGTTAAATTCTTTTTCCCAATAAGTCAATTTATGATTACGGGTAGCTTTTTTCTGTATGTGATTCTTTAAATCCCAATCTTTTAATATTTCGGCGTTCTTTTTCGATTGAAATCCTTTATCGCCTTTTAAGGGTATATGTTTTGGTAGTTTTATTGTTACTTTCTTTAGTACAGGTTCCAACAGGTTAGTATCATTTACATTGGCACTTGTTGTGTATACTGATAAAACCAAGCCGTGAGTGTCTTCACCAAGATAAACTCTTTTGTAGCCGTAGCGTATCTCACCTCCTTTTACTACCCAAGCTGCTTCCCTATCTACTGAAGGAGGATAATCTTTTTCCAAATGTACTTCTGATAATTCATCTTCTACAACTTTATAAGTAGTTTTACCTTTCGGTTTTAAGGGTGTATCAACTATACTTGCATCTACTATTACTCCTTTCTTTACTATTATATTTAGTGCTTCCAATTGCCTGTTTATTTCAGCAAATAATTTTTCAAATGTACCTTTCTGCGTCAATGCTGTCCTAAACCTGCTTATGGTACTGTGGTCGGGTGATACTTCATCTATACTTATGCCGCAAAAGTAACTGAAACTTATACTGTCATTTATTCTTTCCTCTACTTCATAATCACTCAACCCATACCAATATTCCAATAATAATATCTTAAACAGAAGCAAGCCCGAATATGATGGTTTACCTACTGCACTTTTCCCTTTTTTATAATCTTTATCTATTATCTCTTTAATCGGTTGCCAATCTATTAACGCATTTACCTCTGACAAAAAGTTATTTTTTATCTTTTTTGTCCTTAATTCACAAGCTGCGTCTGCCAATGTAGGTTGATGTTGCTTTTCCATAGCACAAATATACAACAAAACACTGAAACATAATGTGTTATATGCAATTATTTACAAAAAAAGAAAAGATTCCCTTGCAACGGTCTTCATCTTTGCAAACAGGAATATATTTGTTACAGATTCAAACATCGCAAGGTATAAACACAATTAAAATAGAAAAAGCACCATGATAAGAAAAAAACTTTTGATATGGGCAGTAGTATTTTTATTAGGTTTACCGACATTTGCTCAATTTTCATTGTCATTCTCAACAGGTTATACTATTCCTTTTTTGGGTTGGAAAAAAGACCCGGGTAGTGAAAACTC
>JALWKH010000323.1 GCA_026996635.1 Bacteroidales bacterium
ATATTGTGGTGGTGATCCGTGCCAAAATAAACCGCCGGGTTCATTCCATACTTCCCAATATTGTATATTGTCGTGACGACCGTTATCCCAACCATTATTATAATGCATAACTACATGTTTACACAATGATGCAAACCGTGTAAAACTAAATGTTGAATCTGGAGAATCATAAGGTGGTTCGTAAGGAGGAAGCGGATTTGTATTCGGGTAGCTTATACCTATTCTGAAAAAAATGTCAAAATTGTTTTCTTTTATGTATGCTATTACCGAATCTGCTGCTTGCCAATGGTAATACGCAGTATCTTCAGGATTAAATGACATGTTTACAAGGTAAGTATCATTTACGCTATCATAAATCCAGAAATCGCTGTAATCGGAATAATCCAGACTGTTGTGGAAATCATGGGAGCGAATTATTTTTATGCCCTGATATTGCAAAAGTTCTATTGTATTATTAAAAAGTAAATTTCCACCAAATAAATCTTTTAGAGTGCCAACTGTATCGTCAAAATTTACGGTTATTTCTTTTTGACCGTAACTTTTTGAAACCGCAATAAGAAGTAATGTTACCGATAAAATTGTCAATTTAGTTTTCATGGGTTATAATAAGTTTTTTGTGAATGATTGAATTTGTATTCTTGTTTTGCAATCTGATGTAATACAGTCCGTTTTTATACAAAGACAAATCAATGCTTAAGCTGTTTTTTGTTACTGCAGGCAATGACAAAATTTTATCACCTGTTGTTGTGTAAGTTTCTATTTTATAGCCATTTATATTTTTAAAGTGAATAATTCCGGATGTGGGATTAGGAAAGATTTTTATGTTGCTTATTTTTTCTTTTGAACCGTTGTATGAATAATTTTTGGGTAAAATCCTTATCAGTTCCACGCTTTGAGGTGGTATAGTAAAGGTTGTGGTAGAGGGAACAAATGTACTATCGCCTGTATGTGTATTGTTTACCAAATAGTAAAAGATATCGTAGTTTGCGGTATCTATACTTATTCCGCCGATTGAAACGGTAAATGTTTTTGTAATATTTTGAATATTTGCCACTAAAAGTCCGTATGCGTTATAAGGGTTTTTTGCAGGTAAAACGTAAAGTTTTGAGAAATCTTGTGAATAAACCGGAAAACCGCAATATAGTTTTTGTGGAAATTCATTGTAAATCCTACTCCACAACTTAAATGCATAAGCCTTAGGCTTATAATCTACATTGTAATTAGCATAAAAAAGTCCCGAACCACCTGCAGGATAAACTGTTGTATCAGGTCCGGATGTCATAAAATCTGCACATCTGTAATAATAGGCTTTTTGAGTGTTTGTTTCTTGCATTGCTATCCAATCCGCAGTAAGGAGTGCTGCACCTTCTTCTTCATTGTAATATTTGTAAAGAGAGTCAGGATAAAGCGGAATCCCGTTTTGATAAACCGGTGGAGTCCCCCATGCACCGCAAATAATTTCAACATTATCAAAAAAATGAGTACCTGCCCAAGGTAAAACAGAGAAAGGTCCGGTGCCGTCAAGGAGTTGTCTGAACCTTTCGCCTGCTAAATAGTATCTTTCAGGTTCAATTGACCACAAATGCCAACTTATAAAATCGGGTTTCAGATTGTGTGTGTACAGCGAATAAAGTAAATCTACCGCTTTATTGGATGTTTCACCGTCAATAATTTTTTCGGTAGGGACCAGAAATCCGGGACCTCCTACTTTTTTGTCCGGAAAGTGGGTTTTTAGTGTATCTAATGCTTTAGTAAAGAACCATATAAATTCATTCCCGCTTCTTTCCCAAAATTCAGGGTTAGGCCATTCCGTCCAGATATCCAAATAGTCTAGCAAATTGCTATTTCCCTCAAAACTGTCGTAATGTTCTACTACATGAACAAAGGCTTGTATTAAATTGTTCTCTGCTATTGTGTCTTGAGGACCGTGAAAAACATGTATTTGATTAGGTAAAGCACTCTGGTTTTCTCCTCCTAATCTGAAAAATATTGAAAAGCCTCCGTCTAAAATAGATTTGAAAAGAGTATCGCTACCTTCAAAATGATAATTTGACATATCGTTGGGGTCACAGTTCCAGCATGGTACGGTGTCTGGATTCGGACTTGGGCATTTAAACATTAATTCCATATCCAATTTATCATCACGGTAGTCATTATTTCTAATGGAAGTTACGCCTATATCTTTAAGTTGGGGAGTTATATCGGGCAATGTTGTACTGGGTGGAGGCAAAGGTCCTGAAATTACGCCGAGTAAATCCGTAAGAACGGTATCGTTATTTGTCGGGTCCGTAACTGTAATATTAAATGTTTGGCTCTGAGTAAATAATTTTGTGGATACTAAAAACAACGCTGCAAGTAAAATAATATGTTTCATACTTTTTTATTGCTAAATTATAGAAAGCTGCGCAAGGAGAAAAGCAGTTGGAGTTTTACTTATTATGTGTAGATGTTTTTTTGAGCAAATGCCTTTCCGGAATCATCTTGTTGAAGTAAACATCATGGGTATAATTCTGAATAATTGCTTTGAGGATATCACAAGAGGGTTTTATTTTGTTTAACAAGTTGTGTTTCAGTAATGTGTCTGTATGATAGTTGTAAACTGCAGTCGTTTTCTGTCCGTCAAACAAGCATGTGTATTTCACGTTTACATAATGATAAATGCTGCCGATATAGCCGAATGATATGTGTTTGTCTGTTTTGGAAAAAACGCTGTTGCCCGGACTGTAAATAGTATCAGGGTATCCGAGGTAATCAATAACGGATGGGAAAATATCAATTTGTTGTGTTATGGTGTTGCTTTTCCCTTTTAAGGTGCTGTCTGTCGGAGAATAGTATGAAAGCAAAATGGAAAACTTGCCTAACCTTGTTTGATATTTGGCTTTTTTGCTCCAAGAAGTGTGG
>JALWKH010000324.1 GCA_026996635.1 Bacteroidales bacterium
CCACAAAAGCCTATGCCTTTCAAGAGTTAAGCAATAAGGACACAACCTGTTATCCTCACCTTGGTTACCATAAGGCAAAAACTTGCGAAATTCGTGTTCGCAAACAGGACATTTAACATTATGACCTTTATAAAAAGGTGTGATTATCTTTGAAAACAGCCCGCTGAACATTATCAGATATCTTCGCGGAACTTTCCTTACCAAAAATTTTATAAATTTTTTCATATATCTTTTCCTTTACTTTAACACAACAATTGTATAAACTACTTTATTTTTTTCAGCATCCTACTCCAATTTATATCCGACTTCCCGTTTTTTTCTTCTATCGAAAACCAGACAAACTTTGCTTTTCCTATTATGTGGTCTTCGGGAATAAAACCGAAATACCTGGAATCAAAGGCATTATCCCTATTATCATCCATCACAAAATAATAATTCTTCTTAAAGGTATATGATGTTGCCTCTTCTCCGTTGATAAAAACCTTTTTCTTGTAAATATCAATAAACAAATCATTCCCTTCGTAAGCCCTAATTATCCTCTTATACAAATCAATGTTTTGATAAGTAATTTTTACCGTGTAACCTTTGTAAGGAATAATAAGCGGCCCGAAATAATCTTTGTTCCAACCGAAAAACTTGCTGTTTGCGGGGAAATAGTGCAACGCATTGTAACCCTTGTACCCGGTAACTTTTCGCACATACTTAACATGTGGCAATGTTTCAAAATAAGCGGCAGTAGTCGGTGTCATATAAAAATCATAAACACCCATATCGCTTATCATCTTTCCTTCCAAGCCAAGACTGTCAATAAACTGTTTTGTAAAATAAGTTCCGTCGGTAACTATCCTGTATTGAAACATTAGATTCGCCAATCCCTTGTCAATCATTTTGTTATTAACAAAAACTTTTTTGTTGGCAATGGCAAAAGTATCGCCCGGAAGTCCCATCAACCGAGAAACCCGCACAGGTCGCAAGTCAATAGGTAATTCGTCGGCAAGCGGGAAATTGTATGCAATTACATCCAACCTGTTCGGCATCTTGAAGCCTATTCTTTTGTACGGGAAAGTTTTAAGAATCACATAAGATTGGATGTCGGTAAAAGGAATACGGTTATTGTTCAGAGGCAATGCAAAAAAAGTTATGGGCAACCTCAAACCGTAAGCAGTCCTGTCAATAATGATGTAATCACCTCGGTTCAATGTCTCACGCATCCTAGTATCCGTCAAAACATAGGACTGCACGAATATGCGTGCAACTATTGCCGCAACAATAGCCCACAACAAAGGCTTAATCCATATTTTTAATTTTTCTTTCTTTATCATAATCTGGTTTGCACCTGTTCAATGATAGAATCCTTCCACTCCTTAAAATCACCTGCTTCTATATGCTTCCTTATATCCGAAACCAACCTCAAATAAAAAGACAAGTTGTGAATACTTGCAATTTGTGCCCCGAGCATCTCATTGGAAACCATTAAATGCCTCAAATACGCCTTGGAATAATGCCTGTCAACAAATGCTTCTCCGTCTTCATCTATCGGAGAAAAATCATATTTCCACTTTTCGTTCTTTATGTTTATAATTCCCTTGTAAGTGAACAGCATACCGTTTCTGCCGTTGCGTGTAGGCATCACACAATCAAACATATCCACTCCCCTTTCAACAGCTTCCAATATGTTGGCAGGAGTTCCCACTCCCATAAGATACCGTGGCTTGTCTTGAGGCAAGATTTCATTTACCACTTCTATCATATCATACATGATTTCGGCAGGCTCACCAACAGAAAGTCCTCCAATGGCATAACCTACGGCAGGAAAAGATGAAATAAACTTTGCCGACCCACGCCTCAAATCTTCAAAAACACTGCCCTGAACAATTGGGAAATAAGCTTGATTGTGTCCCCAAAGCGGTTTGGTTTCCTCAAAATGCTTCCACCCGCGCTCCAACCACCTGTGCGTAAGTTCCATTGACTTACGAGCATCGTCCTTCTCAACGGGATAAGCGGTACACTCATCTAAAGCCATCATTATATCGGACCCGAGAATCCGCTGAATATCAACAACATTTTCTGGAGTAAACAAATGCTTGGATCCGTCGATATGCGACTTGAAATGCGCCCCCTCTTCGGTAAGTTTACGGTTTTCCGACAATGAAAACACTTGATAACCGCCACTGTCGGTAAGTATAGGCAAATCAATTCCTGCAAATTTATGCAGTCCGCCGGCAGCTTTTATAACCTCTGTTCCGGGTCGCAAATACAAGTGGTAAGTATTGGAAAGTACTATTTTAGCTTTTACTTCATTGATTAAATCGCGGTAATGCACTCCCTTTACCGTACCCAATGTTCCTACAGGCATAAAAATCGGAGTGGGAATATCACCGTGGTCAGTATGCAGAACACCCCTGCGGGCATTTGTCTTTTTGTCCTCTTTTATCAAATCGAAATGCATAGCTTATTCTTTTGGTATTGAAAACCTTATGTATTTTATCTTCTTCCCTTCGCTCAAAAACATTTGTTCGTAAAAAGTTTTTATTCCCAAAATTTCATCATCGGGATAATCACGATAAACATCATCGGTTTTAATTAATACGGGATAACCCGCTTCTTGTAACACTTCCAAAGTGTATTCATAAAGCAAGTCGTTGTCCGTTTTAAGGTGTACGGTGTTGTCGGGCACAAGGATTTTTTTGTACATATTCAAGAAATTAGGTGAAGTAAGCCGTTTTTTAGCCCTGCGTTTTGTAGGTTGCGGGTCGGGAAAAGTAAGCCAAATCTCCGACACTTCATTTTCGCCGAACAGTCTGTCAACAAAATCTATTTTAGCCCTGACGAAAAATACATTATTAAGTCCTTCTTTCAAAGCAGTTTTGGCACCTCTCCAAATACGTTCG
>JALWKH010000325.1 GCA_026996635.1 Bacteroidales bacterium
GGGAAGGATAGGAGATGTGGTAGAAAAAGACGATAGGCAATATGACAGTGAAATGGAAATTTTTTGGGCAAGTGGTGCCGCATTTTTGATTAGGAGCAAGTTGTTTTTTGAAGTAGGCGGATTTGATGAATACTTTTTTGCACATATGGAAGAAATTGACCTTGCGTGGAGACTGAAGGCGCGGGGTTATAAAATATGGTTTACACCAGCTTCTGTTGTTTATCATGTAGGAGGTGCTTCTTTGGATGCGTCCAAGCCGTTTAAGACTTTTTTGAATTTCCGCAACAGCATTGTAATGATTTATAAGAACAAAAAAAGCGTATTTCCGTTTTTGGTTTGGCGGCTGTTGGTAGATACAGCTATTGCTTTTACATTTTTGCCGAAATTGAAGTTCGGACACTTTTTAGCTGTAGTTAAAGCACATTGCCAATCTTATGTGTGTATGTATAAGCACCGAAAAGCGAGAAAAGAAAATATGGCAAAAACAGTAGTGTGGGATTTTGACGAGATTTATCCTAAGAGCATTTTGTGGCAACATAAGGTAAAAGGAAAAAAATATTTTAAGGAGTTGAATTGGAAATGAAAAAGCCTGTTTTTAAGATAATTACGCTGGGTTGTTCCAAAAACACGGTTGACAGTGAGGTATTGATGGGGCAATTGAGACGGAATGGGGCAGAGGTTTTGTGGGAAGACCATAAAGATTTGCCGGATAATATAATTATTAACACTTGCAGTTTTATTGAAGATGCCAAGGTGGAGTCATTGGATACCATTAATTATTATCTGTGGCTTAAAGAACAAGGCAAAATTAAGCGGGTGTATGTGATGGGGTGTCTTTCTCAAAGGTACAAGGAAGAGCTGGCAGAAGAGTATCCCGATATTGACGGTTTTTACGGAACGGAAGAGTATAAAAAACTGCTTGATGATTTGCACTTGAAATATTTTCCTGAACATCTCAAAGAAAGGGTTGTTACAACCGGCAATACAACTGCTTTTTTGAAAATAGGCGAGGGGTGTAACAGAAATTGCTCGTTCTGTGCCATACCATACATTAGGGGTAAGCACAGAAGCAAAAAGATGGAAGATTTGATAGATGAGGCAAAGTTGTTGGCAGATAAAGGTGTGAAGGAGTTGATACTTATTTCGCAGGACTTGAATTATTATGGGGTGGACAATTACCGCAAAATGATGCTTCCTGAACTTGTGAGCAAGTTAGCTGAATTAAGGCTTTTTAAATGGATACGGTTACAATACCTTCACCCTGCTGGTTTTCCATTAGAACTTTTGGATGTGATAAAAAGTTATGATTCGGTTTGCAATTACATTGACATTCCTATCCAGCACATTAGCGATAATATGCTTAAAATAATGAATCGCGGAATAACGAGAAAGCAAACTGAGCAACTTTTGTATAAAATAAGGGAAGTATTACCGGAGGTGTCTATGAGGACAACCGTTTTAGTCGGTCATCCGGGTGAAACTTTGAATGATTACCGCGAATTAAAAAGCTTTTTGAAAGAGTTTAAATTCGATAAATTGGGCGGGTTTACATATTCGCACGAAGATCATACGCCGGCATTTGAGAAGATGGAAGATAATGTTTCTAGGATATCGAAAATAAAGCGTCTGAATGCGATTATGGAGATGCAAAAAGAAATAGCAGCCGAAAAGAATAAAAAGTATATAGGGAAGACTTTGGAAGTGCTGATAGAGGATTTACAGGACGGTATTTATATAGGCAGGACGGAATACGATTCTCCCGAAGTGGATAATGAAGTGCTTGTTAAGTCGTCTGAAAAGTTGAAAATAGGGCAGTGGTATAAGGTGAAAATTACGGATTCGGGTGAATATCATTTGGAAGGAGAATTTTAATGCTATGTGTAAAATTTTGGTTTTCAATTTATTTTATGATAAGGCAAAATTATTTTGAAAAAAAATTAAAAAAATACATTACGGTTTGAAAAAAAGATATACCTTTGCACCTGCGTTTTTTGAGGAACTGAAATAAAGAAAATAAACAACCAAACGGCCCGTTCGTCTAGTGGCTAGGACGCCAGATTTTCATTCTGGTAGCAGGGGTTCGATTCCCCTACGGGCTGCTAAATTTAATTAATTATGGCTCATCATTTATCAGCGAAGAAGAGAATAAGGCAAAACGAAAAAAGAAGATTGTACAATAGATATTACGCTAAGACAGCAAGAACTTTTATTAAAAGGTTCAGGGCTTTGGAAGATAAAGCAGAAGCAGAAAAGAGGTTGCCTGAAATGTATTCTATGATAGACAAGTTAGTAAGAAGAGGTATTATTCACAAAAATAAAGCTGCTAACTTGAAATCAAAGTTAACTGCAAAAGTTAATAAAATGTAAGGAAAATTTAAGTTCAACATAAAAAGCCGGCTAATCGCCGGCTTTTTTATTTCCCCATTTTTCGAATTTTTTTTACAAGATTTTATTTCAGATAATAATATAAGCCGAGTTCGATTGTAGGCATTGAAAAAGGCGATGTGTTACTTTCGGTATAGATTCCGTATCCAAGCATAGCTTGAATAGAGATATTTTGAGAAAGAAATGAGAGTAACTCCATCCCCAGACCTATACCGGTGTTTATTAAATTGTCGTCTATTTTGTAACAAGTAGTGGAACTGCAATATGCATCTTGCCAATAAAAAACTGCCATGCTTAAATAAGTGAAGAATCTTGAATGTTTTGCATTTTTAAGATTAAAGTAACCCGTTAACCCAAATGATGAATAAAGAATCCTACTGTCTTGAATAAATGGAGGAGTAATCGCAGCTGACATAGAAAAATTCTGAGAAATTGTTTTTTTATATGAAATTCCTGTTCCCGTTGTGAAACCTGCTTGAACTCCTAATCC